>DATHUB010000068.1:0-25153 GCA_035462695.1 Coriobacteriia bacterium
GACGAGGTCGCCGTCGGCCGAGACAAGGACCTCTTCATCCGCGTGTGCCTCTACTATCTCGCCGAGGATGACTCGGTAGGAGCCGATCTCGACTTCTTGGGTCACCCGGCACTCGAGGTTGAACGGGCACTCGGCGATGAGCGGGGCCTCGACCAGCGCGCTCGGCAGCAGGGTAAGGCCCGTCTCGGCGAACTTGTCGCCGGTACGCCCGGAGACCAGGCCGCAGAAGTCGACTTTGGCCGCCAGCGAGGCCGGCGGGACATTGACCGTGAAGCTTCCGGTCTCGCGGATGAGAGCGAGCGTGTTCCGCGACTCGCGCAGTCCCATCGCAACCGTGGGAGGCGTGGAGCCGACAATGTTGATCCAGGCGACGGGGAGAGTCCCTGCGCGGTCCGTCGTTCCGCCGACGACGAGGGGACAGGGCATGGGATAGAGCCGCTCGAGCGGCCCGAGTCGCTTCTTCATCTTGTGGGACCTCCTACTGCCGTCGTGTACTACGATGATACCGCTGGTCGAGGCTCACGCACTTCCACACCGCATCGGTGCGTAATGGTGGGTTGACGCTTCCTTCCAGCGTGGGTACTGTGACCAAAACCTGCGGGCCGTCGCGCCCGCCCAGAAGTCGAAGGAGGTGCGAGAGAGCAATCATGGCAGCATTCGGTCACGTGATGCTGATGGAGATGATGATGACCCAGCCCGGGTCTTGCGGCGCATGCGCCGGACTCGGGCGGCCTTTGGCCGACCGCTAGAGACGCGGTTCGGGAATCTCTTCCAGTAGCAGCCACGAAACCGAAAGCGAGAAATGCTATGAGCTCGAACGCACCCGGCGCCGATGCGCCCAAGACCCCCAGCTTCGACACCCGCGCTGTTCACGGCGGCGCCTCCGCAGATCCCACCACCGGCTCCCGCGCCGTGCCGATCTACCAGACCGTCGCTTACAACTTCGAGTCCACCGATCACGCTGCCGACCTGTTCGGCCTGCGCGCCTTCGGCAACATCTACTCGCGCATCATGAATCCGACGAACGACGTGCTCGAGCAGCGCATCGCAGGGCTCGAGGGTGGCTCCGCGGCGCTCGCTGTCTCCTCAGGACATGCGGCCGAGGTACTCGCGCTGCTCAACGTAGCCGGCGCCGGTGACTCGATCGTCTCGTCGACCTCGCTCTACGGCGGGACCTGGAACATCTTCTTGCACACCTTCCGCCGGCTCGGCATCGAAGTGCGCTTCGTCGAGACCACCGACACCGAAGGTTTCGCGAAGGCGAGTGACGCGACCACCAAGGCATGGTTCGTCGAGACGATCGGCAACCCGCGGCTCGACGTCCCCGATCTGGCGGCGCTTGCCGAACTCGGCCGCTCGTTCAGCATCCCGCTGTTCGTCGACAACACGTTCGCGACCCCGTACCTGTGCCGCCCCATCGAGCACGGCGCTGCTGTCGTCGTCGAGTCGCTCACGAAGTGGCTCGGCGGACACGGCACCTCCATCGGTGGCATCATCGTCGACGGCGGCAACTTCAACTGGGGCGCGGGTCGCCACCCGTTCTTCACCGATCCGGACGAGAGCTACCACGGCTTGAAGTTCTGGGACACTTTCGGGGACTTCCCGGAACTCGGCAACGTGGCCTTCGCTATCCGCGCCCGCGTGAATCTGCTTCGAGACCTCGGCTCGTCTCTCTCGCCGTTCAACGCACAGCAGTTCCTGCTCGGCGTTGAGACGCTCTCGCTTCGCGTCCAACGCCACAGCGACAACGCGCTGGCGGTCGCGAAGTACCTCGAGGCACACCCGAAGGTGGAGTGGGTCGCTTATCCGGGCCTCGACGCGCACCCGACCAAGGCAAATGCCGACAAGTACCTCGAGAACGGCTATGGTGGCGTCGTCGTATTCGGCGTGAAGGGCGGTCGTGAGGCGGGCGTGACGCTCATCAACGGGACCGAGCTCTTCAGCCATCTCGCTAACGTGGGCGACGCGAAGTCGCTCATCATTCACCCTGCCTCGACCACTCACTCACAGCTGTCCGAAGAGGAACTCAAGCGCGCCGGCATCAGTGACGACTTCGTTCGTCTCTCGATCGGCATCGAGGGCATCGAAGACATCCTGGCCGACCTCGAGCAAGCCTTGGAGCAGGTCTAGCGATGACGGGCTCAGTGCATCAGTCACATCCGTGGGACGACGTCGGCAGCGCCGGCGTCATTCCCGCGCGCTCTCTTACCTTCGAGAACGTCACGCTTGCTTCGGGACGGGTGCTGCAGAGTGTCGACGTCGCCTACGAGACGCTCGGCGAGCTGACTGCCGAGAGGGACAACGCGATCCTCCTGTGTCACGCCCTGTCGGGTGACGCGCATGTTGGCGGGTGGCGCGAGGAGGACGCCCGTGAGGCAGGCTGGCAGCCGTCCGACGGGCCCGACTGGTCGCCTCCCGAGGCCGCTTTCGGTGACCCTGACGCCGCGCCTTCCTCTACCATCAAGCCCGGCTGGTGGGACCCCTTCGTCGGTCCCGGCAAGGCCTTCGACACCGAGCGCTACTTCGTGATCTGCGCGAACGTTCTGGGTGGCTGCTCGGGGACGACCGGGCCAAGCAGCATCGATCCGGAGACCGGCAAGCCCTACGGACTCCACTTTCCGGTCGTGACCGTCGAGGACATGGTCGCGATCCAGGTACGACTTCTCGACGAGCTGGGCATCGATCGCCTTCTAGCGGTGGGTGGCGGCTCGATGGGTGGGATGCAGGCGCTGGCGCTTGCCAAGCAGTATCCGGAGCGCGTGGCAGGCTGTCTCGGCATAGCGACCACGTGGCGGCTCGCCGCGCAGGCGATAGCTTTCAACGAGGTGGGTCGTACCGCCATTCTCGGCGATGCCGCTTTCCGCTCCGGCGACTACTACGACTTCGGCACGCCTCGGCATGGCCTGGCGATCGCTCGCATGATCGGCCACATCACCTATCTCTCCGACGAGTCCATGCGCGACAAGTTCGGACGCAAGCTTCGTGACCGCGAGGCGCCCGCGTTCGAGTTCGTCACTGAGTTCGAGGTCGAGAGCTATCTGGCCTACCAAGGGAAACGGTTCACCGAGCGATTCGACGCGAACACCTACCTCTACATGACCAAGGCGATGGACTACTTCGACTTGAGCGGCGGCAGTTCGTCGCTTGCCGAGGCTCTCGCAGGCACGCCCGTGCGCTTCCTCGTCATGTCGTTCACGAGCGACTGGCTCTTCCCGACCTACCAGTCCCGCGACCTCGTCAACGCGCTGCGCAACACGAACGCCGAGGTGTCGTTTGCCGAGATAACCTCGCCGTACGGCCACGATGCCTTCCTGCTCGAGCCGGAGGCGCAGTTCGCCTTCATCGAGCCGTTTCTCGAGCGCCTGCAGCAGGACGAGCGTGCGAAGGGGGTGCGTCAGTGAGCCCGGCCGATCTGCTCCGCGCCGACCTGCGCCTCATCACCGAACTCGTGCCCGTGGGCAGCAGAGTGCTCGACCTCGGCTGCAGCGACGGCTCCCTCATGGTCCACCTGCGCGATGAGCGCGGCTGCATGGTGAGGGGGATCGAACTCGATCACGCCGACCTCGCTGCCGCGATCTCCAGAGGGCTATCCGTGGTCGAGGCGGACCTCGATGACGGCCTCGAGGGATATCCCGACGGCAGCTTCGACGTCGTCGTCCTCTCACAAACCCTGCAGGTCGTTCGCACGCCTGCGTTCGTCCTCCGCGAGATGCTGCGCGTCGGTCGGCATGCCGTCGTCTCGTACCCGAACTTCGGTTACTGGAAGGTGCGCGGCTACCTCGCAACCAAGGGCCGCATGCCCGTTTCGCGATCGATTCCGTACAGCTGGTACCACACGCCGAACATCCACCACACGACCATAAAAGACTTCCGCGATTTCGTGGACGCCAACGGCGGTGAGATCGAGAGGAGCTTCGCTCTCATCACCGAGGCGTGGCATCGCTCCCAGGTCCGGCACGTCAACTTCTGGCCCAACCTGCTCGCGGACACCGCCGTCGCGATGGTGCGTCCGAAGCGCTAGACCGCCGCGCATTCGGAAGTTGTGCCTCCTGTCAGGGGTTTCTCTCGGCGGCCATATGCGGCGAAGGGTATCCTGAACCTCGTGCCTTCCGATTCGCCTGATACCAGTGTCCCGACCCTTGAGGCCCTCGGCCTGACCGACCGCGAACGCGCGCTGTTCGCGCCGCTCGCCGAGGACGGCTTCGAGCTTGCCCGCGTCGCCCGCGTCGACCGCGGCCTTCCGCTGGTCGGGACGGGCGGCGGGCTTGAGCGTGCCGAGCCGGCCACTCACCTCGTGAAGTCGTCGAACTCCTCCGAGAGCAGAGCGGTCGTCGGCGACTGGGTCGCACTGGCTCGGCCCGAGGGTCACGACATGCCGATCATCGAGGCCATCTTGCCGAGGAAGAGCGCGTTCACGCGCAAAGACCCAGGGGAGCAGACCGGCGAGCAGGTCGTGGCCTCCAACATCGACGTCGTCTTCGTCGTCCAGTCGCTCTCCGGCAGCGGGATCAACGTGCGGAGGCTCGAACGAGAGCTCGTGCTGGCTTGGGAGAGCGGTGCGACACCGGTGATCGTCCTCACCAAGTCAGACGTCGCAGAAGACCTCGACGGGCAGCGCCAGCTCGCCGAAGACATCGCCTACGGCGTCGACGTCATCGTCGAAAGCGCGGTGACGGGCGTGGGTGTCGATGAGGTCGAGGCCCACGTGCCGCGCGGCGTCACCGCGGCCCTTCTCGGCGGCTCAGGGGTAGGGAAGTCGACGCTGCTCAACCGGCTCGTGGGTGAGGAGCTTCAGGCGACAGCAGCCGTTCGAGAGTCCGACGACAAGGGGCGTCACACGACGGTAGCCCGCGAAATCGTCCTGGTGCCCAACGGCGGCGTCATCATCGATACGCCGGGAATGCGCGCGGTAGCGCTTTGGGACGCCGAGGAGGGCATCGGCGCCGCGTTCCCCGACATCGAGGCGCTCGCCGAGCACTGCCGCTTCAGGGACTGCTCGCATGACGCCGAGCCGGGATGCGCCGTTGTCGCTGCCGTGGAAAGCGGCGAGCTACCCAGCAGGAGGCTCGAGAGCTACCTGCGCCTGATTCATGAGATGGAGGAGCTTGGCCGCCGGCAGGACGAGAAGGCCTGGCGCGAGAAGGAACAGGCGAACAAGTCCATCGCTAAGGCGGTCAAACGCTTCTACAAGACAGAGCCAAAGAGAAAGGGGCGCTAGCCCCTGCGTCTTCGCACCGCATCCCGGAAGGAACCGGCGACAGATGACGGACCAGTCCACCCACCTCATCCATCTGAGCGAGGTCGTGAAGACCTACGATACTGGCGAGATCCCATTCACGGCGCTGCGAGGAATCAACCTCGATGTGGACCGGGGAGAGTTCATCGGGCTGATCGGAAAGTCCGGCTCTGGCAAGACGACCCTCATCAACATGATCACCGGTATCGACCGTCCCACATCGGGACAAGTGCTGGTGGACGGCACGCCGGTGCACGGTTTGGGCGAGAACGCCCTGGCGATCTGGCGGGGCAAGACGATCGGTGTCGTCTTCCAGTTCTTTCAGCTGCTACCGACTCTGACGGTCATCGAGAACGTCATGCTGCCGATGGATTTCTGCAACGTCTACAAGGTGGACGAGCGCCCCGAGGTCGCGATGGACCTGCTCGAGCAGGTCGAGATGGCCGACCAGGCGTACAAGCTCCCGTCGGCGCTGTCGGGAGGCCAGCAACAGCGGGTTGCCATCGCGCGGGCGCTGGCGAACGACCCGCCGATCGTCGCGGCTGACGAGCCCACGGGCAACCTCGACTCCAAGACCGCCGACGCAGTGTTCGTGCTGTTCGAGAAGCTCGTGGCGCGCGGCAAGACGATCGTCATGGTGACGCACGATACCGATCTCGCATCCCGCGTCACTCGCGCCCTGCACGTAGCCGACGGCGAGATCGTGGAGGACCGCCGGAGGTGGCTTGACGGCGAGCTTGCCGAGGAGGCCGCCGAGCGCCGTTCGGTCTTCGCACCGCCGGGAGCCATAGAAGTCCCCGTCGTTCGGGAAACCGAGAGCTGACGTGCTCGCACCGCGCTGGCGAAAGGTCCTGAGGGATCTCACCAGTCACCGTATCCGCACGGCACTCGTTGTCCTATCGATCGCCGTCGGCATCTTCGCGGTGGGGGTCGTCATGGGCGGACGCCAGGTGCTAACCCGGGAGTTCGACGTCGACTTCGAAGCGAGCGTTCCGGCATCCGCCGAGTTCGATACGAGCGGTTTCGGCGAGGACGTCCCTGACCTGGTGGCCGAGCGCGACGACGTACGAGCCGCCGAGGGACGACGCCGAGTGACCGTGCGCTACACCCAGGGCGAGACACCCGAGGACGCATCGACCGCCGGGTGGGAGACGCTGCGTCTGTGGGCCATCCCTGAGTTCGGGCGCGGTGGCGTCCAGAAGCTCGTGCGCGAGGAGTCCTCGGCGTGGCCGCCCAAGGCCGGGGAGGTGATCCTCGAGCGAAGCGCCCTGCAGGTGGATCGCTTCTCGGTCGGCGACGTGATCACCGTCGAGTCACCTGCGGGCAAGAAGGTCGAGCTGCGCGTGGTCGGATACGCTCACGACATCAACGCGATCCCTGCTCAGTTCCAGGGCGCGCCGACCGGCTTCGTCTCGATGGACACGCTTGCCCTGCTCGACGAGCCCGATGACTTGAACCACCTGCTCATCGTCCTCGACCCCACCATTTCGCGTTCGGCGGCGAGTCGAATCGCCGCCGATATCCGGGACACCGACCTGAGCGCCGCCGGCGTCAACACCCTGCGCACGACCGTGCCCGAGCCGGGAAGTCACTTCCTCGGCGATATCTTCAAGGCGATCTCGCTTCTTCTGCTGGCGCTCGGTGTCATGGCGCTCGCGCTTTCCGGCTTCCTCGTCGTGACCACGGTCTCGGCGATTCTGACGCAGCAGGTCCGTCAGGTCGGCATCATGAAGGCCATCGGCGGAAGGCGCGGGCAGATCTCTTGGATGTACCTCGCGCTCGTCGCTTCTTACGGCGTGCTCGCGGTACTCATCGCGGTACCGGCAGGCCTTGCGGCAGGGCGGTGGTTCACGGAGTACGCGGCGGGGATGTTGAACTTCCGCATCACCGACTTCAACCCGCCGTGGTGGGTCATCGCCATCGAGGTGAGCGTGGGTATCCTCGTTCCGATCCTCGCCGCGGCGTTCCCGGTTCGCAGGGGGGCCACGCTACCGGTTGTCTCGGCACTCAACTCCGGCAGCTCCGTCCACTTCGGGCACGGTCTCATCGATCGGTTGCTCGGCTTGATACGAGGGCTGCCGAGGCCGGTCGCCCTCTCGCTGCGCAACACCTTCTTGCGCAAAGGGCGGTTGGTCCTCACGCTCACGACCCTCGTGCTCGCCTCCGGTGTCGTGATGGGCGTCTTGTCGGTCCGTGCGTCCATGCTGCAGACCGTCGACGACATGGGCTCCTGGTGGAACTACGACGCGCAGGTCTTCATGGCACGGCCTCAGCCGCGGGCGGCGCTGGAGCGGGAGGCGCGCAAGGCCGAGGGTGTCTCGGCGGTCGAGACTTGGCTCGAGTCGCAAGCCTCGCTCGCCCGCGCCGATGGTAGCGAGAACGAGGAGATCTATGCGCTCGGTGTCCCGGCGGATACGCGATTCATCGCGCCCGAACTCGTGGCTGGCAGATGGCTCACGCCCGAGGACGAAGACGGCGTCGTCGTGAACACCGACGTGATCAAGGACGAGCCGTATCTGGCTGTCGGCGACAAGATCACCCTCACTACCCGAGGGGTCGAAAAGGAGTGGAATATCGTCGGAATCGCGACGGGCCAGTTGATGGGGCCGGTTGCCTTCGTCGATCGGGAGGCGCTCGACGCAGTGATAGGCAGCTCCGGTGGCGTGACACGCCTGCTCGTGCAGACTTCGGAGCACTCGTCCGAAACACAGGAGCGCACGGCGAGAGACCTCGAGCGCCGCTTCGATGACGCGTCACTCCCGATCTCGGGGTCGCAGACGCAGACCGCGCAGAAGGAGACGATCGCAAGCCAGCTCGGAATCCTGGTGACGTTCCTGGTCATCATGGCGGCACTCTTGGCGGCGGTCGGCGTGATCGGACTCACCGGGACGATGACGATCAACGTGCTCGAGTCGACGCGAGAGATCGGGGTCATGCGTTCGATAGGCGCGAGCCACCGCTCCATCTTCGGCATCTACATCACCGAAGGCGTCGTTGTGGCCGTGATGGCGTGGGCGCTCGGCGCGGTTCTGTCGTGGCCTCTGTCGGTCTGGCTCGTGGACGCGCTCGGCACCGCTATGTCGCTGCCGCTCTCCTACGCGTTCTCGTACACGGGAGTCGGAGCGTGGCTCGTCACCGTGATCGCTATCGCCGCGATCGCCAGCTTGCTCCCGGCCTGGCGGGCCTCGCAGGTCTCGATCCGCGACGCGATCTCGTACGAGTAGGCCTCTGCCGCTCAATGCATCGAGCTAGTCGACGCTGGCGCCCTAGCGACCGGCCTGCAGCCGTTCGACTTCCTCGGCAACCAGTGCCGTGACCTTGGGTAGCACCTCCGCGACGGCGGGAGAGAGCACGTCCGGCCCGCACATGATGTCGCCGATGTGAATCGCGTAGACGACGAAATCCGGCCAGTGACCCTGAAGGCGCGAGTTGGTGATGAGATAGGGGATGCCCATCCCGTGAGTCGTCGTCGACCTCAGCCCGGTGATGCCCGCCTCATCCGGGTCGAACCGGTAGATCGTGCCCGGCTCATCGTCGACCGCAAGCGCGTCGACGAACACCACCGCGTCGGAGGAGAGCACGTGCGGCATCAGGCTCATCCCCGCCATCTCGCCGCTCACCACGTTGGCGCTGTCGAGCCGCTCCGCCAACCCTTCGGCGACGCGCACACCCACGCCATCGTCGCCCATCATGGTGTTGCCGATGCCGATCACCGAGACGCGCCGCATGAGGCCCCTTCGAGTTGCGCCAGTAGTACGCTAGATACCCGATGAACCGCCGTCCGCCGAGAGGACCTCAGATGCGACCGTCCTTGTTCGACCGTTTCCCGGGCACGTCCGGCTTGCCGTTGGCGGGAGTCGCCGATCTGCCCACGCCTCTCGAGGAGCTCAATCTCCCCGAGGACGCACTAGCATCGGGCGCCGTCGGACGACTCCAGGTCAAGCGAGACGACCGCACCTCACTTCGCTACGGTGGCAACAAGGTCCGCAAGCTCGACTTCCTCCTCGGACAGGCCTTGGCCGAGGGACGATCGACGGTTTTGACCTTCGGGGCCTATGGCAGCAACCATGCCCTGGCCACCGCCGTTCATGCCCGGGCACTCGGCCTCGAGCCGCACGTCGTGCTCTCGCCGCAGGAGCCGGGCCCCTTCGCGCCAACGACCCTGCTCGCCCACGCGGCGCTGGGCACCGTGATTCATCTCGCCGAGGGGTGGGACGGCAGGCGCGAAGCAGTGCGTGCTCGGCGCGCGATCATCGACCGCGATGCGCTCGAACCCTACGTGATCCCCATGGGCGGCACCTCTTCTCTCGGCGCGGTCGGCTACGTGAACGCTGCGCTTGAAGTGGCTGATGCCGACGGAGGTGCGCCCGACATCGTCTACGTTGCAGCGGGCACCTTGGGCACCGCGGTCGGGCTCGCTGTCGGCTTCGCCGCGGCAGGGTCGGCAACGAGGGTCGAAGCCGTTCGCGTGACCCCCCTCGAACTGTGCAACGACGCCGTGGCCGCGGAGCTCGCCGCCGAGACAAGCCGGCTTCTGCACGAGATGGACAGTGGGTTCCCGCAGCTCGCCTTGGAGGACGTCGCGCTGACGCTGCGCCACGAGTTCTTCGGCCCGGGCTACGGGGTGGTCACTGCCGAGACAACGGACGCGGTCGCGGTGGCCGCGGATGCGGGACTGTCGCTCGAAACGACCTACACCGGCAAGGCGTTCTCGGCGTTTCTCGCGGACGCCCGCTCCGATCGTTTGCGCGGCCAGGACGTCGTCTTCTGGGACACCTACAACTCGGCGCCCTACGCCGAGCAGGGGCGCGTGGAAGACCTTCCCGAGGCGTTGCAGAAGTACATTGCCGAGTGCCGGCGCCAGTTCCCCGGCGTCGGGTAGTCACTGCCGAGCAGCACGCGGCCGGGCGAGCTGCTGCGCACCCGGCCGGGGACTCTCATGCTGTGGCCCACTGTCCTAGCGGGTCGTCTCGCCTGAGCTGTGACCGGCTCCCGCCGTGACGGTTAGCCTCTGGTCGATCCACTGGATGTGCGCCCGCTCGTCAGCCAGGCCGCGTTCGATGATGCCGCGCACGTCGGTCGGCCAGTACTGCTCGTTCGCTGCTTTCTCGTAGGCCTTGTTGGTGGTCTCCTCGTTCTGGTGCATGGCCTTGAGCGCCTGCTCGTCGCCCATGGAGCTTCTGAGCTTCGTCATGCCCTCGATGAGCATGCCCTTGAAGTCCGGAGACGGCTCCGGTGCCCTTCTGCCCATCCCTTGGATTGCCCGCGTCAGCTCACTGACATGACGCTCGTGATCGTCGCGGAATGTGCTCAGGCGCGAGCGAGTGTCTTGGGCCTCGATCTTCTCGATGGCCTCGTTGTACGCCCTGACCGCGTCGACATCGAGCTTCAGCAGATCGCCAAGCTTCTCGGCGATCTCGTCGATGTCGCGGTTCTGGCTCTTCCCATAGGTATCCATGCGACCCCCCTAGTTGCCCGATGACTGCCGTGACTGCCGTCCACTTCGGCGTTCGACTTCCTCGAGTTACCCGCATACGGACAGGGGCTGGCAAAACAGTGATGTCCGCGCGCCGAGCGGCAGGCACGGTGGAGCGTGTGGTAGTCTCGGCGGAGCCAACGGTGGAGGAGAGATATGGCTCTGAGCAGGGGTTTTGGAAGCGATAACCATGCAGGTGCGCATCCCGAGGTTCTAGCCACCATGCTCGCCGCTGGCGCCGGACACGTTCCGGCGTACGGGGACGATCCGTGGACGGCCAGAGCGAAGGAAGTGCTCGCCACCCACCTCGGCGAGGACTGCGACATCGCATTCGTCTTCAACGGCACCGGCGCAAACTGCGTGTGTTTCGCCGCGCTCTGCCGGCCCTGGGAGAGCGTGATCTGCCCAGAAAGCGCGCACGTGAACGAGGACGAATGCGGTGCGCCGGAGCACATCGCGGGGGTCAAGCTGGTGACGGTCGCCACGCCGGACGGCAAGCTCACTCCCGAGCTGGTTGCTCCGCACCTCCGCGGCTTCGGCTTCGAACACCAGGCTCAGCCGCGCGTGATCAGCGTAAGCAACGTGACCGAGCATGGAACGGTCTACACTCCCGCCGAGCTACGCCGGCTCGCCGATCTTGCTCACGACAACAACATGCTGCTTCACGTCGACGGGGCCCGCATCTCGAACGCGGCCGCGGCTCTGGGGTGTTCGCTTTCAGATCTGTCGGTGAACGCCGGCGTTGATGCGCTTGTCCTCGGCGGAACCAAGAACGGCATGGTCTTCGGCGAGGCGGTGGTCCTGTTCGGAGACGCGCGAGCCGACTACTTGCCTTACGTTCGCAAGCAGAGCGCCCAGCTGTGCAGCAAGATGCGCTTCCTGTCCGCACAGTACATCGCTATGTTCGAGGCCGACCTGTGGCTAAGGTGCGCAGGTCACGCGAATGAAATGGCACGCCTGCTTTCTGACGGGGCGCGAGAGCGTGACATCGCGCTCGCTTTCGAGCCCCAGGCCAACGAAGTCTTCGCCTACCTTCCCGGAGAACGAGTCCCCGAGCTGCAGGAGAGGTTCCACTTCTACACCTGGGATGAGACACCGGACGCGGGCGGTCGTCTGCTCGTCCGTTGGGTCACGTCATGGGACACGGAGGCCGAAGACGTCGAAGCGCTGCTGGCCGAGCTGTAACAGGCCAAGGCCGCTGGGTCCGCCGCACCCCGAGAGCCCCCCGCCGCCACGCCCGGTCGCCCCGCTCAGGCCGAGCGCGCCGCCTGCAGGTCGCGAAGTACGCCCAAGACGTCGTCTGCGTGTCCCTCGACCTTCACCTTCGGCCACACGCAAGCGATCCTGCCTTCTGGATCGATGAGAAAGGTCGTACGCTCGGCGGTGACGCCGAGGACTTTCGCCACCCCGTACGAGTCGATGATGGATTTGTCGGTATCCGCAATCATCGGAAACGTAAGCCCGAACTTGTCGATGAAGCGCTGCTGCACGACCTGCTTGTCAGCGCTGACGCCCACCACGAGGGCGTTCAAGGCCTCCAGTTCACCGCGGTGCTCCTGGAAGTCCTTGGCCTCATGCGTTCAACCCGGCGTGCTGGCTCGTGGATAGAAGTAGACGACCACCCACCGGCCGCGCGCGTCCGCGAGGCTGAAGCGTTCCCCACCTGTTGCTTCCGCTGAGATGTCGGGTGCTTCGTCCCCGGGCGAAAGAGCCACCTTATCGTTCACGCGCAACCTCTCGCCGCCGCTGACATATCTTGGAATCTACCCAGCCACCGGGCGGTCAACCGGGGCCCTCTATCGGGACACGACTCTGAGCACGGCCCCCTGGTAGTCGCAGACGTAGATCTCGCCGTCCTCATCGATGCCGAACGACGAGGGAACGACGCCAGGGTTGGGCAGCGACACGGACTGCTCAAGATCGCCACCCTCCTTCTCCCTGGCGGTCGCAATCCAGCCGGAGACGAAGTCGGCGTAGAAGTAGACGCCGTCGAGCTCGGGGTAGCGCGCTCCTCGGTAGACGTAGCCGCCGGTCACGGACTGCCCTTCCTCACGGGCGTACTCAACCACGGGAAACACGAAGCCGTCTCGGCTCCTGCTGGCCCCGGCGGGGTACGGATGATCACCCTCCCAGCGGTTCCATCCGAGGTTTGCGCCCTGCGCTTCGGAGAAGGCCAGGCGGTCGATCTCCTCCCATGCGTTCTGGCCGACGTCTCCGATCCAGACGTCGTCATTGTCTGGGTCGAAGGAGTAGCGCCAAGGGTTTCTCAGCCCGCGCATCACGATCTTGGGCCTCGGCCTGCCACTCCCACCTCCCTCGACGTCCAGCGAAAGCATCTTGCCGAGAAGTGACTGTGAGTTCTGCGCCCGTGCCTGCGGATCTCCAGCGGCACCACCGTCGCCCATTCCCACCCACAAGGTGCCGTCCGGCGCGAATACGATGCAGCCTCCGTTGTGGTTGGGGTACGGCTGGTCGACGGTGAAAACGACCTGCGGCCCTCGAAGCTCGGGCGCGTCGGAGGAAGGGTCGTCGGCAATGAATCGCGCGATCACCGTGTCGCCGGCGCGATCCGTGTAGTTGACATAGAAGCGGCCGGAAGAGGCGTAGTCGGGGGCGAAGGCAAGGCCGAGGAGCCCCCGCTCCCCACCGGTCGAGATGCGCTCGCTGACGTCCAGGAAAGCGCGAGGCGTGACACGTCCGTTGCGGACTATCCGTATGCGGCCCGTCTGCTCGACGACGAAGAGCCGGTTCGAGCCGTCGCCCGCGTTCGTCAGAAACAGCGGCTGGTCGAAGCCGCGCGCAACGGGCTCGAGCCGCAGCTCCAAGTCGCGTAAGGCCACCCGCTCGCTGCCCGGAGTGCTGGTGCTCGCCGAGGACGATGGCTCGACGCTGCTCGTTTCGTCGGCTGGGCCCGCGCTCCCGCTGGGCGTCGAGGTTCTTGGCTGGCTTCCAGAACAAGCGGTGAGAGCCAGCAGCAGAGCCGCAGACGTTAGTGACATAACCACGAGCGAAGTTCTGTGACGCGGCATCTGCATTTCTCCTTCGGTCGCCTACACGATATGTACCTCATGCTCGGGGCTGTGCCGCTGCTGCTCATCAGCATGCCTCATGTAGGATATGAGGATGCTCTTCCTCGTCGACGGCTATAACGTCACGCGTTCGGATCCCGCCACGCGGACTCTCGACCTCGCTGACCAGCGCGATGGACTGGTGAGCAGGTTGCGTGCGCGGGGGCCGCAGATGCTCGGGGCGGGCCGGATAGTCGTTCTCTTCGACGGCTCCGGCGGTACAGGCGGGCACAGCGCCGACACTGCCCCGATCACCGTCGTCTACGCGCGAGAGGGGACCGCCGATGATGCGATCGTACGCGTGGTCTCGGGTGTGACCGAGAAGGTGATCGTCGTGAGTAACGACCGCGGGCTGCTCGACCGCGTTCGGGTCCACGCGCGAGGTGAAGTAGAAGCTCGCGCGTCCTCGGCGTGCTACGAATCGGCGGGCAAAGGTCAGGCGCGCAAGGGCAAGCGACCCGCGCCCCGGCGCGATGCGGGACTGCCGAGCGGCGCGAACAAGATAACCGAAGAGATGAAGCGCCTCTGGCTTCCGGTCGAGGAATGAGAAGGGTTCAACTGTGAGTGGTGTCTTGCTCAACGTGCTGACCGTGCTCGTGGGCACCGCTGCCGGTCTTGCCTTCGGCAGCGTGATCTCCGAGCGCTTTCGAGCGATCGCTTTCACCGCGATCGGTCTTTCGACGGGAGTCATCGGTGCGTCCATGGCGATCGGGGGCCTCGGTCGGATGGGGGACACCGGTCTCGGGGACTACGCCGCTCTCGTCTTCATCGGCTCGCTGATAGCAGGCGCGCTGATCGGCGAGGCGCTGAGGATCGAGTACTGGCTCGAACGCTTCGGCCGCTGGCTGCAGGACGTCGCCTACCGCCTTCCGTTCCTGTCCACGGCGCCGAAGACTTCGGCCGACGAGCCGGGGGAGAAAGGCCACACCCTGGTTGAGGGGTTCGTTACCGCGTCGCTCCTCTTCTGCGTGGGCGCGATGACGTTTCTGGGGTCGATACAAGACGGCCTCGGCGAACATAACCTTCTGTATATCAAGGCCACGCTTGACGGGTTCGCCGCGCTGTTTCTGGCGAGCACGCTCGGCGTCGGTGTCGGTCTGTCGGTGATACCGATCCTCGCCATTCAGGGCAGTCTCTCGCTCGGTGCGCAGGCGTTGGAGCGCTACATGACGCCCGGAGTCATCACTTCCATCACCGCTGTGGGCGGCGCGCTCATCCTCGCGATCGGGCTCGATCTTCTCGGCATCAAGCGCCTGCCGGTCGGCAACATGATGCCGTCGATCATCATCGCCGCGATCGCCGGCTGGATCTTTGGATGATCCCGCAACATCTGCGGAGGCGGCACTCGAGCCGAAGGGGCCTGAGGCCGCTCGGCTGCGTCTGCGCACCGCCGCCTACTGCGTGCTCTGCGATCGTATCGTGGAGCGGAGCGCGGACGGATGCTGCCCTGAGGGGCACCCTCCCGCGGCACTCACAGGTTCCATCCCGCTCGCGTCTGACGAGGTCGTCCCGAGCCTGCCCAGAGTCAACTGGGGCGCGTTTGCCCTGCCACCCGTTTGGGGGCCTGCGCACGGTCAGTGGGTCGGAGTCCTCTTCTTGCCGATCTGGTTGTTCACAGACAGCGTCGCCTCCACAGCCAGCCGAGGACCGGTCGCTCTAGTCGCCGCCGTCCTCGTCCTCCTGCTCACCGTCGCTTTTCAGTTCTACTTCGCAAAGCGCGCAAACGGGGTAGCATGGCGAAGGGTGGCTGACCACGTGAGCGTCGAAGAGTTCATCCGGCGGCAGCGCCGATGGACCGTCGCCTGCGTTCCCGTGGGTGTCGCTTTGCTCGGATGGGGTCTTTTCTATCGGTTCGTACTTGCCTAGGAGGAGTCATGGCCGACGGAGCACGCAACGACATCACCGTTAACGGCGGGGGGACGATCGCACCCGGGACCTACGAGAACGTCACCATCAACGGGGGCGGCACCGTCACCGGTGACCTCGTCTGCACCGCGCTTCGCATCAACGGGGCAGGGACCTGCCAAGGCTCCGTCAAAGCCGCGGTGCTCACCGTGAATGGGACCGGGAACTTCTCGGGGCCGGTTCAGGCGGTCGACATGTCGGTCTACGGCAACTCGAACGTGCGTGCCGGGCTCGGCGTCGGAAGGCTGAGCGTGCGAGGAAACCTCTCGATCGACGGCGGAGTCGCCCTGCACGAGCTCGACCTGAAGGGTGTTATGCGTGCCGACGGCGACCTCAGTGCGCGCACCGTCCGTGGTGAAGGCACCATCGAGGCCCACGATGTGAAGGCCGACTCATTCGACTTCGCGATCTACGGCTCGTCCAAGGTCCGCAACCTTGAGGCGGACCGGGTGACGCTGCGCTCCCCGGGCTCCTTCGCCGACGTCTTCATGTTCTTCACCGAGAAGAGATTCACCGCCGAGACGATCCGCGCGAGCGAGGTCTGGGCCGAGTACACGACCGCCAATGTTGTCAGCGCGGGCAATGCCACGATCGGTCGCGAATCGAGAATCGGTCTGGTCAACTACTCGGGCACGTGTTCGGTCGTCGACAACGCTCAGGTCACCGAGTCGCGAAAGGCCGAACCGCAGGCGTAGCGCGCTGCCGCTGCCGCGCCTAGGCCTCTTCGCGCCACCCCGGGACCTGGAAAGCGCTCGGGCAGATGTCGTTCAGGAAGCAGGCTCCGCACGCCGGCTTCTTCGCCGTGCACACGGCGCGCCCGTGGCTAATCAGGTCGTAGTTGACCCGGTACCAGTGCTCCTCGGCGAAGCACGCGCACAGGTCTCCCTCCACCTTGTCCGGGTCTTTCGCCTCCGAGAGTCCGAGCCGATGCGCGAGCCTGAACACGTGCGTGTCGACTGCGATGCCCTCCACGATCCCGAAGCCCGCACCCAGCACGATGTTGGCGGTCTTGCGCGCGACCCCGCGGAGGGCGACGAGCTCATCCATGGTATGAGGCACCTCGCCGTCATGCTCGGCGACCAACGCCTGGGCCGTTGCGATGATCGACTTGGTCTTCTGATGGTAGAAGCCTGTGGGCCGAATGATCTCCTCGACTTCAAGCACGTCGGCCGAGGCAAGCGCATGCGCGTCAGGGAAGCGCTTGAAGAGTATCGGGGTCACCCGGTTCACTCCGTCATCGGTGGTCTGCGCCGAAAGGATGACCGCGACGAGCAGCTGGAACGGGTCGCTGAAGTCGAGCGCGGGTTTGGGCGCTTTGTAACGCGCCTCCAGGCGGCCCGTCAGCTCGACGCAGCGCGCCAGTTGCTCCTCGTTGCAGCAGGTGGTCGGCGCAGCGATTCTGCTCTTCGGCGGCATGGGGTGCCCTCTCGAACGTCACCAGATATCTTCGTCGTCCCGCGTCGTCCCGCGTCGTCCCGCGTCGTCCCGCACGGCAAGGATACCGCGTGCTCTACGCCGCCGTGTCCTGTCTTGGCCGAAGGAGCCACCGGTTCGAGAGCAGCACGATCGCCCATGTCGCAAGTGCGATGGATCCGCCGAGAATCGCACGGGCAGGGCCGATCACCTCCCCGATCGGACCGAAAATGAGCGAGCTTATCGGCATCAGCCCCATGAAGGACATCACGAACAGAGCCATCACGCGCCCTCGAAGTTGCGTCGGGACGGCACTCTGAATGCTCGTGTTGGCGAGAGAGTTGACGGTCAGGATGCCCGCACCAGCAAGCGCCGAGAAGAGCATCGCTGTGCCGAGCGTGGTCGACTGCGAGAAGGCCGCCAGCAGCAGCGAGAAGGCCAGTAGCGCAAAGGGAATGAGCCGCTCGCGGTTGGTGCTCTTCTTCAGGCTTGCGACTGCGAGCGCGCCGATCACCGCACCAAGGCCGTTCGCCGCCATGAGGTAGGCGGTCTCCACTTCGCCGCCACCCAGTGCTTTGTCGGCGAAGGCGGGCAGCAGCATCATGTACGGCATGCCGAAGATCGTCATGATCGCGGTGCTGATGAGCAGTGTCCCGACCGGTCGATGCTCGCGGGCATAGCGAAGTCCGGCGGTAAGCGTCCGCCAAGCGCCCTCCGTGGGCCCCCGGTGAGGATTCTGCTGGCTCTCGGCGAGCGGGTGCGGCCGAATCGCCCATAGGGCCGCGATGACAAAGACGAAGCTCGCCGCGTTCACGTAGAAGATCTCGCCCATGCCTGCGCCTACGAGCACGAGCCCGGCGGCTGCGAGGGGGCCGAGCAGACGGGCGGACTGGAACTGCGCCGAGTTCAGCGCGATGGCGTTGAGAAGGGTGTCGCGCGGCACCAGATCGGGCAAGAGCGACTGCCACGCAGGGAACATCAGCGCCGACATGACGCCGCCGAGAAGCCCCAGTGCGGCAATCCAGACCAAGGAGCGAAGCGGGTCGCTCGACGAGAGGCGACCTGAGTTGAAGAGCAGCCCCAGCGCCACAGCCTGAACGAGCATCACTACCTGCGACCAGATGAGGAGCTGGCGCTTGTCCATTCGGTCCGCAAGCAGGCCCGCGGGCAGCGCGAGGAACAGCACCGGGACGCCGGCGACGAACTGGACGATGCCGGAGTCGAGTTCGGACTGCCTCAACGAGTACACGACGATGGCGAGCGCGTAGTTCTGCATCCAGGAGCCCATGTTCGACACGAGCGAGCCGGACCAGAAGAGCGAGTAGTCGCGGTGCTGGAAGGACTCGAAGGTGCCGCTGCGTCGCACCACCGAGGCCCGCGGGACTTCGGTGTCCGCCTCGATGATCTCGACTTCATCGGCTGCTCGCCGTTCGTTCTCCTCGGCCATCTGGCTCCTTGCACACGAATCGTCTGCATCGTCTGAGGATACCTGTCCCCGCGGTTCCCAGCTTGACCACCCCTCGGTACGGGGATAGTCTGACCGTCCCCGCAGCGGCACGTGCGTGTACTTGCGCACCTCTCCCGTTTGCGGGCATTTGTGCTGTCCGCGACTCTCTTACCGAGGAGACGCTTCGATGCTGATCGACCGCCTCGCCGCTTCACTCCATACGGCGCGACCTTATCAACAGATAGCCGAGATTCTCGACGCGGGCAAAGACGCCACCTTGGCGACCCCGGGTCTGATTCGGCCTGCCCTGGTCGCCTCTCTCTATGTCGCACTGCCGAGGCCGATGCTCGTCGTGGTGGCGGGGGAGGAAGCGGGCGAGCGCTTCTGGCGTCAGACGGCCGCTTTTCTCGGCCGCGAACGTGTGCTGCATCTTCCCGACCGTTCCGATCTGCCGTGGAGCGACGCGGCTCCCGATCTGGAGCAGATCGGATCGCGGGCCCGTGCGCTGTACTCGCTCGATAAGAACCGTCCCCTCATCGTGGTCGCCTCCGCACGTGCGCTCATGCGTGCCGTACCGCCGCAGGGTAGTCAGGTCTTCGATCCCGTCGTGCTGGCGACCGGCCTAGAGCTCGACCTCGAGGCGACAGCCGGCAGGTTCGCGGCGATGGGCTACGAGCGTGCCGACGACGCCGACCAGCCGGGGACGTTCGCCGTCCGCGGCGGCATCCTCGACGTCTTTCCCTCGGGGAGCGCTCATCCCGTACGTGCGGAGCTGTTCGGGGACGAGATCGAGACACTGAAGCGCTACGTGCCTGGAACGGGCCAGAGCATCGGAGACAGCGAGCCGATCGAGGTCTTCCCCGTGCGCGAACTCGCTCTGTCGCAGCGAGGCGCGGACCTGGCCGACAAGGCGCTGAGGGATCGCGCCCACAAAGAACCGCAGCTCAAACAGCACCTCGAACTGCTGCGCGAGGGAATCCCGTTCAACGGCATGGAGCGTTACCTCCCGCTGCTGTACAAGCGGGTCGGCTCGCCCATCGACTACGTGGGTCCCGGTGCGCTCGTCGTCGTGGCGGAGCCCCGTTCCCTCTTCGACGATACGGTTCGCCGCCGAGAGGAGCTTGAGACAGCCGCCACGGCTGCGGAGTTCAAGTCCGTGAAGCTTGGCTCGGCGCCCCTCGAGGGCCTCTACCTCTCTCCCGCGCACCTCGACTTCGGCGACAGCCAGCGCCTCACGCTGCTCTCACTGCTTCGAGCTGGCGGCGCAGTCGATGCCGAGCTCGCGGCACGACGTCCCGAGCTTGCCGGCGGTGAGGAGAAGTTCGTCGGCGGGCTGAACGCGTTGGCCTCGGCCGGCTCGGCCGTCGTCGTGGCGGTTCCCGACCGGCGTACCCGCCGCCGGATCGCCGACACGCTCGTCACGGCTGGCGTGACCCTCGTCGAGCAGCGCGACCACTCCCTCGCGGAGCTTGAGGCCGAAGGGCTCGGGTCCACGCCGCTCGTGGCAGGAGAGGTCGTGCTCACTGACACCGATGTGCCGGCCGGATTCGTCATCCCCGACGCTCACGTCGCCATGATCTCCATCGATGACGTCTATCCTCGCTCGATGCAGCGACGGCGCCGCCGGGAGATCGATCCGACCCGCATTACGTTCTCGTTCGCGCCGGGCGACTACGTCGTTCACTCCACCCACGGAATCGCCCTCTTCCGCGAGATCGTGCGCCAGGAGGTTCTCGGCTCGGAGCGCGATTACCTTCTGCTCGAGTACGCAAAGGGCGACAAGCTCTTCGTGCCGGTCGAGCAGATCGACCGCATCACCAAGTACGTCGGGCCGGAGGGCGCCGCACCCCGCGTCACGCGGCTCAACACAGCGGACTGGAGCCGGGCGACCGGCAAGGCACGCAAGGCGGCACGCACACTCGCATTCGACCTCGTCGACCTGTACGCCAGACGTGCGACCGTCACTGGGCGTGCCTATGGGCCCGACACGGAGTGGCAGCTCGAGATGGAGTCGATGTTCCCGTTCGAGGAGACGCCGGACCAGCTCGCAGCCATCGCCGACGTGAAGGCCGACATGGAGTCGGAGAAGCCGATGGACCGCCTCATCTGCGGAGACGTCGGCTACGGCAAGACCGAGGTTGCCATCCGGGCCGCTTTCAAGGCGGCCCAGGACGGCGCGCAGGTCATGGTGCTCTGTCCCACGACCATCCTCTCGCAGCAGCACTTCACGAACTTCTCGGAGCGCTTCGCTCCCTTCGGCGTCAAGGTCGAGGTCATGTCGCGTTTCCGGAGTGATCTTCAGCAGAAGGCCGCCCTCGAGGGCTTCACGAGCGGCGATGTTCGCGTGCTCGTCGGCACGCATCGACTGCTCTCCCGCGATGTGGCCCCCAAGAACCTTGGCTTGGTGATCATCGACGAGGAGCAGCGCTTTGGCGTCGAGCACAAGGAGCACCTGAAGAACCTGCGCGAGCAGGTGGACATACTCACGCTCTCGGCCACGCCGATCCCCCGAACCCTGCAGATGTCGCTCTCAGGCGTGCGCGACATGTCGGTCATCGACACGCCACCGCCCAATCGCTTCCCGGTGCAGGTGCATGTCGGCGAGTGGGACGAGGACGTTGTCTCGGGGGCGATTCGCCGAGAGCTCGAGCGCGGCGGACAGGTCTACTACGTCTCCAACCGGGTCAAGACCATCGATGAAGCCGTCGAGCGCGTTCGCCGAGCCGCACCGGAAGCCCGCATCGTCGTCGCGCACGGGCAGATGTCCGAGCGCCAGCTCGAGCCCGTCATGGAGCGTTTCGCCGCCAACGAGGCGGACGTGCTCGTCGCGACGACGATCATCGAGAGCGGCATCGACAACCCGCACAGCAACACTCTGATCATCGAGGACTCGCAGCGGCTCGGTCTCGCCCAGCTGTACCAGCTCAAGGGACGGGTCGGGCGAAGCCATGTGAAGGCCTTCGCGTACTTCCTCTTCCCGCGGACCGCCGCTCTCACGGAGCAAGCTGTTGAGCGGCTCACGGCGATCAAGGAGCACGACGAGCTCGGCAGCGGCATCAAGATCGCCATGCGCGATCTCGAGATACGCGGGGCGGGCTCGCTTCTCGGAGCCGAGCAGACGGGCAATATCTCGGCCGTCGGCTTCGATCTGTTCGCTCAGATGCTTATGGAGGCGGTCTCCGAGGCGCGCGGCGAGCCGCTCGTCGCGCATCCCGACATTCGAGTCGACCTGCCGCTGGCCGCGTTCCTGCCCGAGGAGTACGTCGGCGACGTCGACGAGCGGGTTCGCTACTACCGCCGTCTTGCCGGAGCCCCCACCGTCGAGGGCGTGCAGGCGGTTGCCGAGGAGCTCGCCGAGCGGCACGGGCCGCTGCCCGAGGTCGCGCGAAACCTGGTCGACATCGCCCGCATCAAGGCGCTCGCCGCCGACGCGGGCATCACTACGGTCGCGGTCATCAGGCGCCGACTCACGGTCTCGCCGGTGCGGCTCAACGACGAACAGCACGGTCGCATGGCGGCTCTCGGCGCGGTATTCCTCGAGCGCAAGAAGGAACTGGCTTTGCCACTTGGATATGGAGAGTCTGTGACGGCTACCGCTTTGGGCCTACTCTCTGCTATATACTCTCCAGAGTCCCGTCCTTCCTCAGGAGGAATGAATCGATGAAGGTTATTCGCACCCTTGCCGCCGCTGCGCTCATCGTGGTCGTAGCGCTGTCGGCTGTGGGATGTTCCGACAAGAACGTTGCCGCGAAGGTCAACGGCGAGTCGATCACTATCGAGGAACTCGATAAGCAGGTCGAACAGCTGAAGAAGCAGTACCCGCAGATGTTCGAGGGCGCCGATGGCGAAGGCCGTCTCCTCGACTTCAAGCAGCGGCTGCTCGACAACCTGATCAATCAGAAGCTCGTCACACAGGCTGCCGACGACAAGAACATCAAGATCTCTGATGACGACGTCAAGAAGCAGATCCAGCAGCTCAAGGCCGGATTCCCGGATGAAGAGCAGTTCGAGCAGGCAATCTCCTCGGCGGGAATGACCACCGACTCGCTCGAGCTGCAGATTCGAGAGCAGCTTCTGACCCAGAAGCTGATCGAGTCACTCGAGGCCAACGCGACTGTCACAGACGCCGAGATCTCGACCTACTACGAGAAGAACAAGTCGCAGTTCTACCAGAAGGAGGCCAAGCGGGCTTCTCACATCCTCCTCAAGCCGGAGGACAAGAAGAAGGCCGAGGAGGCCATGGCCGAGCTGAAGTCCGGCGAAGAGTTCGCGAGCCTCGCCAAGAAGTACTCGGCTGACACCGCCACCGCTGCCAAGGGCGGCGACCTCGGCTGGCCTTCCACCCCGTTCGTGACCGAGTTCCAGACGGCACTCGACAAGCTCGACGTGGGCGAGACCTCCGCGCTCGTCAAGACCCCGTACGGGTGGCACATCATCCGCGTGACCGACGAGCGCAAGGGCTCGCAGCAGAAGCTCGCCGAGGTGAAGGACCAGATCAAGCAGATCCTCGTGCAGCAGCGCCGTGCGGACGCCTACCAGAAGTTCCTCGACGACCTGCGTGCGAAGGCCGAGATCGAGATTCTGATCGACGAGCTCAAGACCGCCAAGGTGCCCGAGATGGGTCAGCCCGGAAGCACGACGCCCACGGGCACGGACAGCAAGTAGGCGCCTGTAGCGAGGGGACTCGGTGGAGCAGCCGTTCGAGGCATTCGTCGATGTGATCGCGCGTCTGCGGTCACCGGAGGGATGCCCTTGGGACAAGGCTCAGACACACGAGACCATCGCGAAGAACATGGTGGAAGAGGCCTATGAGGCCGTCCACGCCATAGAGACCAAAGACGTCGCCGGGCTGAAAGAGGAGCTCGGCGACGTGCTTCTCCAAGTCGTTCTGCACTCCCAGATTGCCAAGGACGACGGGGAGTTCACCGTCGAGGACGTAATCGCCGGAATCACCGACAAGATCATCCGTCGCCACCCGCACGTGTTCGGTGAGGCCGCCGCGGCAGAGACGCCCGGCGAGGTGCACAAGCGCTGGGACGAGATCAAGCGCGCCGAGAAGGCCGAGAAGGGCAAAGGCCTGCTCGACGAGATTCCGCACGCCCTGCCTGCCCTGATGCTTGCGCAGACGATATCGCGCAAAGCGGTGGCCGCAGGCTTCGAGTGGGAGACGCTCGACGATGTGTGGGACAAGGTTCATGAGGAACTCGACGAGCTCAAGGCGGTCGAGCCGGGTTCGCCCGAGGCTGCCGACGAGATCGGCGACGTACTGTTCACGATCGTGAATCTCGCACGCAAGCAAGGGATCGACGCCGAGACGGCCCTGAGAGGAACGTGTGACAAGTTCCGAGGGCGGTGGCTGGCGATGGAGTCGGCGGTGGCGGAGCAGGGGCGCGACATCGCCGAGCTGACTATCGAAGAGCAAGAGGGACTTTGGCAGAAGGCCAAGGAGAGGGAGAGCCGGTCATGAGCAATATCACAGACATCTATGCGCGGGAGATCCTCGATTCTCGCGGAAACCCGACGGTCGAGGTCGAGGTCGTCCTCGACGACGGCAGCTTCGGTCACGCCGCAGTGCCATCCGGTGCGTCAACCGGCGCCTTCGAGGCCATCGAGCTGCGGGACGGCGATGATGCGCGGTATCTCGGCAAGGGCGTGACCAAGGCTGTGGAGAACGTTAACACCATCATCGCTGACGAACTCGTCGGAATCGACGCGAGCGATCAGCGCGCTGTCGATGCCCTGTTGCTCGAGCTGGACGGTACCGAGAACAAGGGAAAGCTCGGCGCCAATGCCATCCTCGGTGTCTCGCTCGCTGCTGCCAAGGCGGCCGCCGAGTCCACCGAGCTCACGCTCTACAGCTACATCGGCGGCGCGAATGCTCACCTCCTGCCCGTACCGATGATGAACATCCTCAACGGGGGAGCGCACGCCGACAACAACGTCGACTTGCAGGAGTTCATGATCATGCCGGTGGGTGCGCCGACGTTCGCGGAGGGCCTGCGCTGGTGTTCGGAGATCTACCACACGCTCAAGAAGGTGCTGCAGGACCGCAAGCTGAGCACGGGCGTGGGAGACGAGGGCGGCTTCGCGCCGAACCTCAAGAGCCACGAAACGGCTCTCGAGCTCATCGGTGAGGCCGTTCAAGCCGCCGGCTACTCCCTGGGAGAGCAGATCGTCTTCGCGCTCGACCCTGCCGCGACGGAGTACTACGACACCGAGCGCGGCGTCTACATGCTCAAGGGCCTGGGAATCGAGCTGACCTCGGCCGAAATGGTCGACTTCTGGGCGGACCTGGTGGACCGCTATCCGATCATCTCGCTCGAAGATGGCATGGCCGAAGAAGACTGGGACGGGTGGAAGCTCCTCACCGACCGCATCGGCGAGAAGGTTCAGCTTGTCGGTGACGACATCTTCGTCACCAATCCCGCGCGACTTGCCCGGGCGATCGAGATGGGCGTCGCCAACTCCATTCTTGTGAAGCTCAACCAGATCGGCTCGCTCACCGAGACGCTGGACTGTATCGAAATGGCGAAGCGCGCCGGCTACACCTGCGTCATCTCGCACCGCTCGGGAGAGACCGAGGACACGACAATCGCGGACCTCGCGGT
>DATHUB010000069.1:0-6602 GCA_035462695.1 Coriobacteriia bacterium
CCCGGGTGCGTATGCGGAGAGCTGGCCGAGTCGGCTGAAGGCGCTCGCCTGCTAAGCGAGTAAGGGGTTATAACGCCCCTTCGAGGGTTCGAATCCCTCGCTCTCCGCCAGTTGACAACTCACCTGCCAAGCATCGCTACGGTTGACACGACCGAAGTCAGATGGCAGGATACCGAAGCCCTTAGGGGCAGTGTGCGCCGCTAGCTCAGCTGGATAGAGTATCTGACTACGAATCAGAAGGTCGCAGGTTCGAATCCTGCGCGGCGCACCATCTCGAACACGAACGGCCCCGCCACTCGCGGGGCCGTTTTGGTTTCTCCATCAAAGCCCTCGTCGCGCGAGCTTGCTCGCTGTGTCGGCAGCCTGCAGGGGCTCGGGCACCCGGTGCCTCCCGCTCGACCAAGCCAGGGCGAGTTCGATGGCGCTCCCGAGATCGCAGCGATGGCCGGGCGATACATACACCGGCTTAGAGTGCGCCTTCAGCCGGATTGACGCGCCTTGAGCGCCCCACTCCTTGGTGAGTACGTAGTAGTCGCCACGGTCGGAACCGGGAGCGCGGTCGATCGAGTGAAACGGCGTCTTGGGAACCCCGACAGTCGGCACGTCCAGAAGGACCCCCACATGACTCGCAAGTCCCAAACCGCGCTCGTGAACGACACCGTGGCCATCGCAGAAGATGACGTCCGGCTCATGCTCCAGCGCGAGCAGCGCCTCGATGGTGAGGCGTCCTTCGCGGAAGGCGAGATACCCGCGCACGTACGGAGCATCGGGCTCACCGGCGACGATCCGTCGCTCGAGCACCCTGAATCGGCGGTCGAGGACGACGGCGACCGCCCATGCAGCTTCACCTGTTCGCGTGTAGCCGACGTCCACGCCGGCCGCGAGTACTGGCGCGTCGCGACCCTCGGCAGGCAGGGGCGACAGCAGCACGCGCGCCGCGAGGGTGCGCTGAATCTCCTCGGCCTGCTGTGGAGTGACGCGCCAGGGATGACGGAGTTCTTCTCGTATGGCGAGCATGACTACTTCGTCCCCCACTTAGTGCTCCTGCCGTAGACTAGCGCCAGGGGGTGGACGTCTTGCGGACCATCATCGGTGTCATGGGCGGGGCCGTGGCGAGCGACCACACGTCTCAGAACGCGTTCGAACTCGGGCGGCTGATCGCCGAGAACGGCTGGGTCCTCCTTAATGGCGGGCGCGATGCTGGCGTCATGGCCGCGTCTGCTCGAGGGGCGGCAGAGGCCGGCGGCATGGTCATCGGGATTCTGCCCGGCGACTCGACTAACGGCGCCTCTCCGCACCTCGACCTCGCGATACCGACCGGTCTCGGTGACGCCCGCAACGCCGTGAATGTGCTGGCAAGCGACGTGGTCGTCGCACTGCCCGGCGGCGCCGGCACGATCTCAGAGGTGGCGCTCGCGCTCAAGAGCCATCGGCCGGTCATCGCGCTCGGCTTTCCCCTCGGCGTCTCGTTCACGCCGTACTACGACCGACGCCAGCTCGTCGACGCCTCCACCCCGGAGGAGGCGATCGAGGCGGTGCGCAGCTTCCTTGCCGAGGAGGCCTCGTGAGCGTCGAGGGCAAGGTCGTCGTAGTCACCGGCGGAACCCGCGGCATTGGTCGCGCCGTCGCAACAGAGTGCGCTCGGCTGGGTGCTCGCGTCGTGCTGTGCGGCCGCACCGCCGAGGTCGCGGAAGCGGCCGCGACTGCCCTGACCTATGAGGTGGGCGGCAGCGGGCAGCCCAGTTGCGGGGTCGGGGCCGATGTCAGCCGCTACCGGGATCTCGAACGCCTGCGCGATCGCGCACTTCAGGAGCACGGGCGCATCGACGTCTGGTTCAACAACGCCGGTATCTCGCTCGGCTATGGACCAGTGGACGAAGAGGCTCCCGAGGATCTGGCCCGCATCGTCGAGGTCAACTTCACCGGTCACGTCCTGGGCTGCCGAGCGATTCTTCCCTACTTTCGCGACCACGGCGGGTATCTGATGAACATGGTCGGCCGCGGCTACAAAGGCGAGGCAACACCGCACACCGCCGTCTACGCAGCCACCAAGGCGGCCATCGCGTCCCTCACGCTCTCACTCGCCGAGGAAAACAAGCGAATCGGGAACCTCTCGGTGAACGCAATCGTGCCGGGGATGGTCGCCACCGACTTCTACGAGGACCTCAAGGTCTCGCCTCGGCTTGAGCACGTGAAGGACAACTGGCGCTACGCGCTTGATGCCTTCGGCGTCCCCATCGAGACGGTCGCCCGCGAGACGGCTAAACGGCTCGGTGACGAACCCGGACAGCAGTCCGGAAAGATCTACTCGCTGCTGACTCCCTCCCGGACCGCCCGAGGCATCGCGAAAATGGCCTGGTACGGCATGAGCGGGAAGATGCAGCGGGAGTAGCTCGCTCGTCCACTTCTGGTGGCGCCGGACCCTACCTTCGTGGCACGCCGCCGGGACCCAGCCCGTGTCCTCCGAATGCGTCACGCATCGCGGTTAGCACCTTCCCGGCGTAGCGTGGGTTCTCGGCCGAGTCGACGCGTGCTGCGAGCGAGTCCTCTATCACCGGCACGGGCACTCCAAGCTCCTTGGCAGCGGCGATTGTCCACTCCCCCTCGCCGGAGTAGCCGACCACGCCACTCACACCCTCGAGGTCGTCGCCGAGCTCGGCGTACTGCTCGGCGAGCCATCCGACGAGCCTTGACTGCACGACACTCCGGTGCTGATAGAGATCGGCGACCTGTTCGAGGTCAAGATCGAACGCCGAGGAGTGCAGGACCTCGAAGCCCTCCGCGATGGCCTGCATCATGCCGTACTCGATGCCGTTATGGACCATCTTCACGAAGTGGCCCGCGCCGTGACCGTCGAAGAACCGGTACGCGCCTGGAGCTGCAACGTCCGCGAACATCGGCTCCAGCGGCTCGAGCGTCGATCGAGTCCCCCCGATCATGAGACAGGCCCCGCTGCGAGCGCCGTCGGGCCCTCCGCTGGTTCCGCAGTCCACGAAGTGGATTCCCGCCGCGGCGAGCCTTTCCGCCCTGCCCGTGGCTTCGCTGTAGTGGGAGTTGCCGCCGTCGATGACGGTGTCACCCGGCATCAGCAGCGAAGCCAGCCCTACGTCGGCGCCCGGTACGGATTCGGCGGGCGCGCCGAACAGAAGGTCGTCCACGGGCCTCCCCGCCGGCACCATCAGCCATATCACGCGCGGCGGGACGAGCTTCTCGACGAGTTCGTGCAGCGTCTCCGTGGCGATCAGGCCTTCGCTCTCCATCCCCTTCGCCACCGCGTGCGTTCGGTTCCATCCCACCACGCGCCAGCCGCCGTCCACGAGGTTTCGCGCGAGGCCTGCTCCCATCTTGCCCAGCCCGCAGATGCCGACCTCTCCGCCCCGCGCTTTCTCCGCGAGTGCAGCGTCTGCGCGGTCGACGATGTCGTCTGTGTCCGCCTCGTAGTGCTCGAGCGGGACGAGTCCGGCCTCCCAGCCCTGGACGACCGGGTCGATGAAGCGCCAGCCCGCGTCGACTTCGCGGGTCGAGACGAAGAGCGTCTGGTCGCCACGGACCGCGTCGTATAGGAGCTTCGCGTACTCCTCGACGTACTGGGTCTTCTCCTGCTTCTCGTAGAGGAAGAAGGAGAAGATCCTCTCCTCCACATCAGCGTCGAAGCCAGGCTTCTTCGCGTAGAAGACGATCTCGATGCGGTCGTTCGGCTCGAGAGTGAAGACCACTTTGTTCGTATGATGCCGACGCGCCTCGCACAGACACGGGTGCGGATGCTTGAAGGTGACCACGATGCGCTTGCAGGCTTCGCCCATCCGCTTGCCCGACTCCATGGTGACCGGGACGCCGGCCCATCTCTGCCCCGTAAGGGTGGTCCGGACCTTGAAGTAGGTCTCGGTGTCGCTGCTCGTGGACACTCCCGCGATCTCGCGGAATCCCGCGTACTGAGCCCTGAAGGTGCTACGGGCGACTTCGCCCGGCTGCATCGGACGCAGCGACTCGATCAACTCCGCCCTCGACGCTCGGATAGCGGCTGGGCTCATCGTGTCGGGCTGGTCCATCGTGACGAGCGCGAGCATCTGCAGCAGGTGGTTCTGGCCTACATCGCGCAGCGCTCCGACGGCGTCGTAGAACGCACCGCGCTTCTCGGCGCCGATCTCTTCGAGCAGCGTGATGTCGATGCGCTCGATCGCCTGGCGTCCCCACTCGCTCTCGAACAGGTTGTTCGTGAAACGGAAGTTGATGATGCCTTGGAGCATCTCCTTCGCGAGATAGTGGTCGATGCGATAGATCTGCTCTTCTCGGAAGAGCGAACCGAGCAACGTGTCGAGTTCGCGCGCCGTGTCGAGGTCGTCGCCGAACGGCTTTTCTACGAGCACCCTCGTCCAACCCTCCAGGTTGCTGCAAGGCTCGGTGAGCCGACTCCCCGCAAGGCTGCGAAAGATCGTGGAGTAGTGCTCGGGAGGAACGGCAAGGTAGAACAGCTTGTTCGAGCAGACGCCCCACTCGTGCTGGATCGAATCGACGGTCACCTGCGTGGCCGCGTACGACTCGGGGTCGTTGAACTCCCCTCGCTGGTATCGGAACAGATGTACGAAATCCTCGACGTCGGAGGGCTCGGCGTCCGTCGTGTGCTCCGCAAGGATCTGCCGGACGTGCAGGCGCAGTCGCTCGTCGTCCCACTCGCGCCGTCCGAAGCCGACCACGCACAGCCTCTGGGGGAGCAGGCCCAATCCGCGCAGGTAGAAGAGTGACGGCACGATCTTGCGGGAGAAGAGGTCTCCGGTGGTTCCGAAAACCACGAGGATCGTTGGGCTCAGGTGCTCGGAGCGGTCGCTCATCGAGGCCTCCGTGATCAGGGGGACGCCGTGCTGACACCGATGAATGTTCCCCAACGAGCCCCTCGGCAGAAAGCGGCTGGCCAGGTTTACCTGCCAATAGACGCTGGGTACCCGTAGGAGCGCAAATGCCGCACCTGAGGCCAGCCTTGATCGAGCCTATTGGAGGACGACGATGGTCGAGGAGAAGCCCGAGAAGAACCAGCCCGAACAGCATCAGGACCGCATGCCAGCCATAGAGTCGGAGATGGCGCCGGAGCCGATCTACGAGGACGAGGGCTGGGTTCCACGCGGCGATCTCGAAGGCAAAGTAGCGCTCGTGACGGGAGGCGACTCGGGAATCGGGCGGGCGGTGTGCGTGCTGTTCGCGAAGGAGGGTGCCGACGTCGCATTCGCGTACCTCGATGAACATGGCGACGCCGAGACGACGGCCACACGGGTCCGCGAACTCGGTCGCAGGTGTGTGCCGATACCGGGCGATCTGTCCGATCCTGCTCACTCCGATGAAGTGGTCTCGCGCGTACGCGAAGAGTTCGGGCACGTGGACGTGCTCGTGAACAACGCCTCAGTGCAGTACGTGAACGAGGAGTTCGAAGACTCATCCTTGGACGAGATCCGCAAGACACTCGACTCGAACGTCCTATCGACTCTCCTGCTCACGCAGCGCTGCCTCGCTCTGATGCCGGAGGGATCGAGCATCGTGACGACGACGTCGGTCACCGCGTTTCGCGGCAGCGGGCACCTCGTGACGTACTCGGCGACCAAGGGCGCACTGCTGGCGTTCACCCGAGCCCTCTCCCAGCAGCTGCTCAAGCGCGGGATCCGCGTCAACGGAGTCGCGCCGGGACCCGTATGGACGCCCCTCATCGTGGGGTCGTTTCCCGCCGAGGAGGTCGCGACGTTCGGGCAGCAAGCGCCGATGAAACGAGCAGGACAGCCCTTCGAGATCGCGCCCTCCTACCTCTTCCTCGCATGCCCTCGTTACTCGAGCTACATCACCGGCCAGGTGATTCATCCCAATGGCGGCGAGGTCATCAACGCGTGAGGAAGCGCTAACGCACGTGCCTCCCTCTGTTCATCTGCCTTCACTTCCTGTTAAGTTACGCTTAGGAGGTAGGGATGGCCGGCACCGTCGAGGCGAATAGCGCGAGGCCCAGCTCGGGGGACGCGGACTTCTGCTGTCTGGAGCACGCTGTGCTCGAGTGCATCGGAACGCCGGTGGTCGTGCACGACGCCGACATCATTCTCTATGCGAACGCGGCTGCCCGCGCGTTCTTCGACGATGCGCTTCCATCCGAGACACCGATCGACGGCTTGGTGAACCCCGGATTCGAGAAGGCGTCGGCCGAGCGGCGCCGGTTCATGTTGGACTCCGGCTCCTCGGTCGGCGACGTGACGCTCGATGTGAGCCCGAAGCCGGGGACGACCCACACCGTCTCCAGTCGCGGGATTCGCATTGCCTATGCTGACGGCAAGCACGCGCTCATGCAGCTCATCGTCTCAGTCGATGGCAAGCCCACCACCGCCTACGAGATCGGCCCGCTCGAACCCCCCGAGGAGAGCTCGAGCCTTTGTCACGACTGCATCCACCAAGCTGCGTACGACGTCTTGCCCTTCCCCACGACGGTCATCGACAAGACGACGATTCGGCGGACCAGCAGAGGATTCCGTCGGATCGTTGCAGCGACAGGCTCGATGCGCGATGTCCCAACCGAGATGATCGTGCACCCGGACTTCCTCCAAGCAGCACAGCAGAGGCGCCACCTCGTGATCGAC
>DATHUB010000070.1:0-2344 GCA_035462695.1 Coriobacteriia bacterium
GCAAGACCCTGACCATCGGCTACTCGCTAAGTGGGCGGCCGACTGCGCGGAACACGTGCTGCCTCTGTTTGAGACGGTGCAGCCTGCCGACGCCCGACCGCGCATAGCGATCGAGAAAGCGCGAGCCTGGGTTCGGGGCGAGATCACCATGTCTGAAGCGCGCACGGCAGCCGGCAAGGCGAACGCCGCAGCACGGGATCTATCCGGTGCTGCGAGGCATGCGGCGTATGCAGCCGCACAGGCTGCGGCCGTAGCGCATGTCGCCGCCCACGAACTTGGTGCAGCAGCCTACGCAATCAAGGCGGTGCGCGCGGCTGCGTCTGATGGCGAGAGTGATCGGGCCGGTCGGCAGGAGTGTCAGTGGCAGCGCGACCAGCTGCCGGCCGGAATCCGCGATCTTGTGCTGGATGACCAAAGGTTGCGAAACGGAATCTGCTGGTCGGCCTTCGACTGCTAGTCGACAAAGGCGTCCAAGACCAGGCCCACCATTGGCGGACAGCGGCGCGCACCCGGCGCCAGCATCCCCGGGTTCACCGCTCCACTACGAAACCCTGCGCCGGTAGATGACCATGGCCACGGTGTACGCCACGATGAGGAGGCCGATACACCAGGCAAGGGCGATCCAGATGTCGGTGCCGACCGGTTGTTCTGTGAGAAGGTCGCGGATCGCGTTGACGATGGACGTCACGGGCTGGTTCTCGGCGAAGGCGGCCAGCGGGCCGGGCATCGTGTTGGTCGGCACGAATGCCGAGCTGATGAACGGCAGGAAGATGAGGGGATAGGAGAACGCGCTCGCGCCGTCCACGGTCTTCGCGGTGAGACCGGGGATTACGGCGAGCCACGTCAACGCCAGGGTGAACAGGATCAGGATGCCGGCGACCGCAAGCCACGCCAGCAGGCCCGCCCCCGAACGAAAGCCTATGAGGAGGGCGGCCAACACGACGACGGCGAGGGACATCATGTTGGCGACCAGCGACGTCAGCACGTGCGCCCACAGCACGGACGACCGTGCGATCGGCATGGAGTGAAACCGCTCGAAGATTCCGCTCTGCATATCCCCGAAGAGCCGGAACGCGGTGTAGGAGACGCCCGAGGCAACCGTGATGAGCAGAATGCCGGGCAGCAGGTAGTTCACGTACGAATCCGACCCTGTCTGGATCGCTCCGCCGAACACAAAGACGAACAGCAGCAAGAATGCGATCGGCATGAGCGTGGTCGTGATGATGGTGTCCAGGCTGCGCGTGATGTGCCGCAGGGATCGTCCCGTCAGGATGGCGGTGTCGCCGAAGAAGTGCGTGTTCATCGTTGTTCCTCACTCGTCTGTTCCGAGATCGCGGCACTACCTGCGTCGCCTTCCTTGCCGTTGGCACCGACGAGCGCGAGGAAGACGTCCTCGAGGGTCGGCTGTTTCTCGACATATTCGACCTTGGCGGGAGGGAGCAGCAGCTTAAGTTCGGCGAGGGTGTCGTTCACGATGATGGAACCGTCGTGAAGGATCGCGATCCGGTCGGCGAGATGTTCGGCCTCGTCCAGATCCTGCGTCGTGAGAAGCACGGTCGTGCCTTGCTTCACGAGTTTCTTGACCGTCTGCCACACCTCAATGCGCGACTGGGGATCGAGCCCGGTCGTCGGCTCGTCGAGGAAGATGACCGACGGATTCCCGATGAGGCTCATCGCGATGTCGAGGCGGCGGCGCATGCCGCCCGAATACGTCGACACCTTCCGCGCGGCCGCGTCGGTCAGCGAGAAGCGCTCAAGCAGGTCATCCGCGATCGTGCCCGGGTCCTCGAGGTGCCTCAACCGAGCGATCAACACGAGGTTCTCCCGCCCGCTGAGGATCTCGTCGACGGCCGCGAACTGCCCGGTGAGGCTGATGGACTCCCGCACGTCCGCAGCCTGAGTGGCGACATTGAAGCCGTCGACGCTCGCAGTACCCGCGTCGGCTTTGAGCAGCGTGGACAGGATTCTCACGACCGTGGTCTTGCCCGCCCCGTTCGCGCCGAGCAGCGCGAAGATGCTGCCGCGCGCCACGTCGAAGTCCACGCCGCGCAGCACCTCCAACGTGCCGTACGACTTCTCCAGGCCCTGCACGTGGATCGCGGGCGCTTGGGGTTGCGCGGTGGTCATCGGTTCGCCTCTTCTCGCTCGATGCTCTCGATGGCAGCGGTCAGCCGATCCCGTTCCCGGGTGACGTATCCGCCCTTCCTGTAGTTCTGAGCGAACGTCTCGGCGAACTCCACGGGGTCCTCCCCGACGATCTCGCGGATGGGCGTTCCATCGGCTGCGGCCTGTTCGAACAGGTCGGCGAGGTCCTCGAGCATCGAGGCTGCACTGTCACCGTCCA
>DATHUB010000071.1:0-6128 GCA_035462695.1 Coriobacteriia bacterium
TGATGGTGCCGGCGCATTCAGCCACATCTCGACTGTGTGGGCAGGCGCGGGAAGCGTTACCGCCTCTTCCGTGTACAACGAGCTCTACGGCTCGCAGTACGCTGATGGCTGGGATCCCACGAGCGCAACCGCGTTCGAGGAGCTCTCCGGTACCGCCGAGGTTGTCAACCAGGTTAACGGGGCGTCGGTTGTTGGCAGCGCCACTGTGACCGGTTGTGAGTGGGTCGCCGAGAAGATCTTCCGTGAGATGGCTGCGCCGTGCACAAGCGCCGCAGGTGGAACGGTCTGGATCTACACCGGTGCCTACAACTCAGCTGCACTACCGAACAATGTGAACGGCGGGCCAGCAACATGGACCGTCATGAACCGTGCGAAGAGCCGCGACAACACCAACTACAACAACACCTTCGCCTATCACGGCTGGGGCTATGCATGGTTGGTCAACCGCCGCGTGCTGTATAACAACGGTGAGGTCCCTGGCGATGTCGCCGACTTCTTCATGGGTCCCGACTCGTGCTCGCGCTTGTTCGTCAGCACGAACGCCAACGTGATCCCGTACTCCCGTTGGTACCGCACGATTCACCGTATGGCGGACGTCCCGAAGAACTCGGCAAACGCCGTTCCTTCGGTCCACGTACTCCCGGGTCGCTTCCCTGCGCACACGGAGCCTTACGAGACTCCCTACGCTGACTGGGAGAAGTGGGGCAAGAACAGCACGGGTACCTACATGAACCTGCTTCCGCAGGTTGGCGCTGCGACTCTCGTCGGAGCTCCCGCGCAGTTCCCGTTGGTCCTCACCACCATTCGTTGCGTTGAGCACTTCCAGGGTGGCCCGATCACCCGTAACAACGCTTGGAACGTCGAAGTCGAGCCGGAGCCGTGGGTCGAGATCCACTCCGCCGATGCTCGCCTCTACGGCATCAAGGACGGCGACTGGGTGAACGTTGTCACCGCTCGCGGCGACAGCATCAACCAGGATGCAATCTCCAACTACACCGCGACTGGCAGCAGCACCGACAACTTCAACAAGGGCTTCCGTGCCCGCGTTGGCGTCGGCGTCGACAGCAACCAGCGCGTAGGCAGAGGCGTCGTGGCCATTCCGTGGCACTGGGGCGATGCTGGTCTCTCGACCGGCTCCCGCGCGAACGACCTTTGTATCGATGCAGGGGACGCGAACACTACGATCCCTGAATCGAAGGCCTGTCTCTGTAAGATCGTTAAGGCATAAGGGAGGTGTTGAGCAATGGCTGATACCGTAATGGCAATTTTCCAAGATGCCGATAAGTGCATGCGCTGCAATGGTTGCGTTGTGGCCTGTAAGCGTGAGTGGGACATGAAGTCCGAGACCATCGGTGTGATGAAGGTCGCTTACGATCAGCGTCTGGCTATCAAGAGCCAGAAGCGTGTCGATATGGGCCCCTTCGTCCGGTTCACTTGCTGGCACTGCCCTGACCCGCCCTGCGCGGCGAAGTGCCCGTACGATGCAATGATCAAGCAGGAGAATGGCGCCGTCTCAGTAGATGAGACCAAGTGCCAGCCGACCCTCTGCAAGGTCAACGGCCAGTACCCCTGCGCCGTAGGCTGCCAGCGTGGCGGTTATCCCAAGATCGGCATGGGTCGCTTCGGGCAGGAAAGCCCCAAGGCGAACAAGTGCACGCTCTGCTACGGTCGTGCCGGTTCGGACGCACAGCTTGGGGATATCCCCAACGCGCTTCCGTCCACCGCAACCGCTGCTGAGATCGCTGCTGTTCCCGAGAAGGCCCACCAGCCGGCATGTGTTTCCTCTTGCCCGGCCAAGGCTATGAAGTGGGACACGCAGGAAAACATCATCGCGTACCTGAACACACCTGCTAACGGTTACATCTTGGCCAACGGCACCCGCAACTGGATCGGCAACGGTTCGATGTTCTGGGGCAGCAAGAAGACTCTTCTTGCTCCGCCGAAGGCAGACCCGCTGGTTGAGGACCACATGGCTCCTCTCGCCGGCGACTTGACGAGCAGCACCCTCAAGGTCGCTCTTCCGACTCTCGTCGTCGGTGGCCTCGTGGCACTGTCCGCTCGTCGTGCCCGCATAGAAGAAGACTCTGCAATCACGAAGGAGGTGTAGCGCGATGACGAAGCGGTTTCTGTATGTGCTGGTCGTCGTAGCGGCCCTCGTGCTGCTCGTGCCGACTATGGCCATGGCGAACTTCGCCATCCACGGCAACTTCGTGGAGGACACGGACGCATGCGCCGGTTGCCACCGTGCACACACCTCGGTGTCGAGCATCACTTGGACGGATACCAACAACGAGTCCCAGAGCGCTCTGCTCACCTCTTCGGCGACGAAGATGGAGGACTTCTGCCTCGCATGCCATGACGCCACCTCTCAGGGTGCCGACACGAACGTGCAGGAAGGTGTCTACGAAGGTACGCTCTACGGTACTTCTGGCGACGACCTCAACGGTGGTGGCTTCGAGACCTTCCAGGGCAACCCCGTAACCTCCATGCATGACTCGCAGGGCGGATCTTGGGGCGCCTACGGCGGCGGTATCTTCGCCTCTGGTGATGCTGGTGCCGACGGTCAGGTAGCTGGCGCCAACAATGGCGAGACGGTGCCGATCCAGATGGACTGCGCCACCTGCCACGATCCTCACGGCAGCAGCAACTACCGTATCCTGAAGCCGGTTGTGTTCGGTAACACCGTCGGCGGCTACGACCCCGCAGAGCCTGGTTTCTCCACCGAGGATCCGGCTCCGAACGCGTGGGTTCAGTCGACTGAGCAGGGCTGGCCGGTTGGCGGCTTCCGCCTCCACACCGCCTATCCCGCTTACATCCCGAACTACACCGAGGCCCGTTACGCCAAGGGTTACAACATGCTTCCTCTGGCCAGCAACGGAACGCCCGGCGCGGAGAACACCGCCAAGGGTATGACCGGCTGGTGCTCAGGCTGCCACACCACCTACAACGAGGAGAGCGGCACCTACAACGCTGGCGACGGCTTCGGTCTCGTCACGCGTCACCGCCACCCCGTCAACAGCCAGCTCGATGAGTACGCTGGCCCTGACGCCAACCTCATGGTCATCGACAAGCTCCCGCTTGCTCACGACCTGCCCGAAGGCTCTGCCGAGCCGACCGCAACCAAGTCTGACTGGATTGAGTGCCTGACGTGCCACCGCGCACACGGTACTTCGGCCATCATGACTGGCTACGCGGCTGAGAAGTCGAACATCTCTGGCGACGAAATCAACGATTTCATCACCACGGGTATCGACGGCGAGCCGTCTGCTCTGCTCCGTAACGACAACCGCGGCGTGTGCGAGGCTTGCCACAACAAGTAGCAGGCATCACTACACCGCACCGAATCGTTCGGTGACTGGAAGGGCCGGGGGAATCCCCGGCCCTTCCTTCTCGGAAAGCATCTATCCTGAGAGACCATATGAAGCGCTGGAGCCACATAGCACTCGCAGCCCTGTTCGTCGCCGGCGCCTCCGGCTGGTTCCTCCTGAGCACCGTGCTCCTCGACGAGCTGCCCGACGCGCTCCTGATACTCGGAGTAGCGCTGGCGTCACTTCTGCTGGTGCTCGCGATGGGCTTGCCCTCAAGGCAGGATCTGTCGGCGCTGCGGCTGACCTCCATGGGGTACGCTGCCTTGGCGGGCGTCCTCATGCTCGTTGTGGCGCCCGGAATCGTGTTGGCGAACCGCTTCACGGACGCTCCGCCAGGCTCTGAGACCCTCTTCCTCACCACGGCCGGGTGGGTACTGCCCGCGCTCATCGCTGCCGCTCTCGTGCCCAGACAGCGCCCGACCGCACGCCAGGTCGCGTTCCTCGCGACGGGCGTCCTCGGGGTCGCCTCGATCCTCGCGAACTGGGAGCGTCCCAGCTCGTTCTCGCCTTTCATCCGCTACCCGTCGCAAGACGTCGCCTTCCTCGTTGCGGGCGTCGCGTGGGCGGCTGGCGCGGTGCTACTCCTCAGGGGTCGCTCGGCGAAGGAGCGTCGGGCGCTCACGACCATCTCTGCGCTGGTGGCAGTGGTTGCTGCAGCGCTCTACTTGGTAATCTCGGGGGGCGTTCCGGATCTCGCTCTTCTGAGCCCGAGACTCGGGGTTTGGCTCGCCGCCTCCGTCTCTTACGCCGCATTCTTCATCGCGTGGGCGCTGCTCTCTCAGACGGCGGGCATTCCAGCCGCCGCCTCGCTCTGGCTGTTGCCCGCCGTCGTCATAACCGGCTTTGGCGCGTTCGAGCAGGTCTTCAGCCCGCGCGGACCAGACCCCGTCGTTTGGACGGGGGCCTTCGCCGGCATCGCGCTGGCGATTCTCGGGTGCCTCGGCACATGGCTCTCAGCGCGCGCCGACGAAGCGCAGCCGCCCGCAACCACCCGCCCCAAAGTGGCAGTCCTCGCTGTCGTGCTTTCAGCCGCAAGCCTCGCTGTGGCCGTAATCGCACTCGGACTTCCCGCCATTCGGGCGACCGTGAACGGCTCCCTGACCAGCGGACAGGCATATTCGGCGCAGTGGAACCTTCTGGGCTACGAAACCGCAGGTGGGTGGGCTGCCGTGGTGGCAGGTGGCTTGCTGCTCTCACTGTCGTTGCATGCGCTGTCGAATCGCCGTTTGTGGCGAGTATTGGGCGCTGTCGGCGCGGGCGTCATCGCACTGGCTGCGTACTGGTTCGTTGCGTCGACCCCGCTGCACACGTGGACGCGTTGGGTCCCCGTTGAGATTCAGTCGGAATATGGGACGGAGTACACCCTGCTGCAGTTCGCGGTCGTCCATCAGCCGGTGCGCATCGCCGCTCTCGCCCTTGGGGCTGCGGCGGCCGTAGCACTTCTGGTGAGCGCATTCACCGCACTGCGGAGCAGTCAGGGCGAGGACGTCCCCTCGGAGGTGTCAGAGTGAAGCGCTATCGCTTGCCGATTCTGATCGGTGTCGTACTCCTTCTGGTGATTGCCGGTGTCGTGTCCCTGGCAGCTCGCGGCCGCAAGGTCGAAGTCCAGACGGGGGAGCAGATCGTCTGTGCCTACGGGCACGACGTGTCCGACTCCATCCGCACCATCGAAGTAGATGCCGATAAGGCATGGCAGTACAGCGTGAGCACGAAGACGATCACCTGCCCGGATCACCTGAAGGCGGAGCAGCTTTACTCGGCCGCTCAAGATGACATCGCCAAGGCCGACCTCAAGGCAGCCGAGAAGAAGCTCGCCCAAGTCGTCGCGCTGGATCCAGCCTTCAAGAGCGCCCAGGCGCAACTGGACGTCATCAAGTCCGGCAAGACGCCCGAAGCTGACTCATCCGCGGGCGACTCGGCCTCAAACGGCGACAACGATTCCGATTCAGACTCCAAGCCTTCGGAGAAGCCGTCGACGCCCGGTGACGACGCCCCGGCGACCGGCCCCGTAGCGGCGCTTTCAGGATGGATGCCGGATCCTCTCGCCGGATTCACCGCTGACAAGTCCATAGCGGACGTGTTCACCATCTCGCGTGAGTACGTGGCGAAGTCCCGCACACTCGTCATCGCGGCTGAGCAGCTCATCGACAAAAAGGCTTCCGCCGCTGCTCTGAGCAGCAAGGTGAAGCTCCCCTACGCTAGCGACGGCAAGTCGGTGAAGGTGAACGGGCATACCGGCTTCATCGGCACGAACGGCGACGACGTGGCGGTTCTCGGTATCACCGATGGCCCCGTGCTCGTGATCTTCCAGATGCGCTCGGCTGACGCCAAGCCCACGTCGATGTACGACGATCTTCTCGGCATCGCAGAGGACCTCCCCAGGTAGACGCGGTCGCTCTCGCGGCGCCCTGCTCGGCTATGATGGACGGGTAGCATGACCGTCTCCGGGAGGGGCCACGTGAACGTATCGCAGCTGCGCGCTTTTGTGACCGTCGTCGAGCGAGGCTCGTTCTCAGAGGCCGCCCGCGAGATGGGAATCTCACAGCCGGCGGTCACGATGCAGGTGCAGGCGCTCGAGTCCGATCTCGGCTCGACCCTTCTTGACCGCCGCTATCGTCGAGTGGACCTCACCGAAGCCGGGCACGCCCTGCTACCACACGCGCGCAAAGTCCTCGAGCAGCTCGAAGTTGCGCGCCACGACATCGAGCGCCTGTCCGGCACGATCAGTGGGCGGCTCACCGTGGCGGCTAGCACCACCCC
>DATHUB010000072.1:0-4189 GCA_035462695.1 Coriobacteriia bacterium
GTCTCGGCATACGCACGCCGAGAAGCCCCTCGACCAGCCGTCCCTCGGCGAACGAGATCGCCCGCACGATCGCGAGCGTCAGCAGGGCAAGGGGTATGCCGATGATGAGCACCAGCGTGCCAAGGGTCAGCGAGATGCCGGTGACAACGATAGTGAAGTAGATGATGCCGGTCGCGAGCGCCAGGAGCAGGTAGAAGAGCGCACCCCACGCCTGCGGGTCCGCGACCACGCCGAAGAATCTGGCGAGCGGGTTCCCGCTTCTGGTGTGAGCCGGCTTCGGCGCACGGAGGGCGGCTGCGACCGTAAGCTCGGCATCGCGATAGGCGCCGGCTACTTCCTCAGGTGTCCCGTACGCCTCGACCGCCGCGTCGAAGGCCGCTGCGTACTCGCCGCCGTGTTCGGTCATGGCATCGCGGAGGTACTCCTCCGCATCGTAGAGGGCGTCTTGCACGAGTGCCGGATCGGCGCCTGCCAGCGCCCCCCTTAGCTGTGCGAGGTATCCCTCGATCGTCCTATCCAACGTTACCCTCCAAAGTCGCGTCTACGAAGTCACGCGTCTGTGACCACGCCTTCCTCCACTCGCCCAACACCGTGCGTCCGTGCGCGGTGATCGTGTAGTACTTGCGCGGGGGCCCCGCCACGCTCGGCTCCACGCGGCTTGCGAGAAGCCCGTTCTCCTCCATCGATCGGAGGACCGGGTAGAGCGTGCCTTGCTTCATCGGTGCGCTGTCGGTCGATGCGCCCTCAAGGCGTTTGGCGATCTGATAGCCGTACAGCGGCTCGTCGGAACGGTCCATGATCGCAAGCAGTACGAGCGACACGGTGCCGCCGTTCAGCTCCTTGCGGAACTTGCGCAGAGCCTGGTCGGTTGCGTCCACGGCTCACCTCCTTTGATCTCCACGTATCCACTAGTCTCAAGCGAATACTATTAATAACTACCCACTAGTTCGAAGTCAGACTACTACTAACTTCGTAATAGTCAACCCCCACAAAAAGAAGCAGGATTGCGAATGACTCTCGCCCCTACTTGTCGCACTCCCCTGATAACCTTGCCCGAAGGGTGTTTGCGCAGGTGCGCACGCGCTACTATTCGCAAAGACTGCTGCCGCGGATGGGGGATTCGTGCTTTCAGCGCTCCGGGATAGGGACTACCGCCTGCTCTGGCTGGGCCAGGCAGTCAGCTTCCTCGGCGACCAGTTTCACCTTGTTGCGCTCCCCTGGCTCGTCCTCACCCTGACCAAGGACCCCCTGCAGATAGGCCTGGTTCTCGCATGCGCGAGTATTCCCCGCGCGGTCTTCATGCTGGTGGGCGGAGCATGGGCCGACCGGCACTCCCCTCGGCTCATCATGCTGGTGTCCGATTCGATTCGATTCGTCGTCTCGGCGCTGCTCGCATTCGCGATACTGAGCGGCGGGATCGAGATGTGGATGGTCTACACGCTCGCGCTCGTCTTTGGAACCGTCAGCGGGTTCTTCCATCCCGCGGCGAACGTCGCGATCCCGCGCATCCTCGAAGACGAGAACCTCGAGAGTGGCAACTCGCTCTTCCAGATCGCAGACCAAGGCGCTGCCTTCCTTGGCCCTGCGGCAGCCGGCGTTCTGATCGCGCTCTTCGGCCGGGAGCTCGTCGGCAGCGAAGAGATCGCGTCGCTGACAGGCATCGGCATAGCGTTCGCCATCGATACACTCACGTTCGCCGTCTCGGCCCTCTGTCTTGGGCTCATGCAACCTCTTCCGGCACCCGAGACCGGCGCCGACCAGCATCCGTTGCAGGCGATCAAAGAGGGGTTCGTCTGGCTGGCGAACGAGCCCGAGATTCGCTGGGTCCTCATCATCATCGCCCTGGGCAACTCTCTGATTTCGGGACCGCTTCTGGTAGGTCTTCCCGTACTGGCCAGCGAACGACTTGGGCAGGGCGGTGCGGCGGCCTTCGGCATCATCCTGTCGGTGTTTGCCGGAGGAAACCTAGTCGGCATGGTCGTCGCCGGCTCGGTCCCTCGCCTCTCGGGCAGAGGGTTCGTGGCAGCAACCGTGGGCCTGGTCGGCGGCTTCGGCCTCGCGATGATGAGCCTCGCGTTCGTCGACGCCACTTGGGAGGCCCTGCCGCTCATGGCGCTCGTGGGCGTGGCCAACGGCTACATGGCGGTGACGTTCATCAGCCAGCTCCAGCGGGTGACGCCCGACGCGATGCTCGGCCGAGTGATGGGCCTCTTCATGTTCTCGATGTACGGCCTGATGCCGCTATCGCAGATCATCGCGGGCGTCGTCGTGCGCCAAGGCGTTGTGCTGCTCTTCGTCGCCGCCGGAACGTCACTGCTCGCCGTCGCCGCGCTCGCGCTTACGCGCCCGGAACTCCGCAGCCTAAGCGCTCGTCTGGACATCGCAGAGGTCAGCGAGAGCTAAGCGGCACCCGTCGCCGAGCAATCCGTTGCCGACGGCGTTACTCCGCGGTCCAGTCCGCATCGGAGGCCCCGCCGCTCCAGTCGTCGCGGAACTTCGTCCTCACGTGGGATCCGTCGCAGAACGGCTTGTTGCCCGAGTGTCCGCACCGGCAGAGCGTGACGCGGTTGCGCACCTCGTACGGCTCTCCGTTGGAGTCGAGCACGATGATGCCGCCGCGAACGAACAAGGGGCCGCTCACCCCGAGGTGAGGATCCTCGATGACGCCGATCGAGGGCTCCAGATCCGGTTCGCAGACGTCCGCGTTCTCTCCCTCGCACAGGACGTAGCGCCCAGACGGGCACATCTGAGCCTCCTCGCGCGCAAGCTCGCGAGTCTCGGGCGCATCGCAGTTCTCGACGATATTCCACAGCCCGCCGCCGCGATCGCAGAAGCGTGCCTCGGCGCACAGCTTGCGCGCATCGTGAAGCTCAACACCCGGCCCCCCTATGGAGATGGCCATGGAGGCGAAGGACTCGTGGCCTGCGGTCTCGGTTCCTTCGAATCCGCCGAGGGCATGCGACCCGTCGCAGAACGGCTTGGTGTCGGAGTTGCCGCAGCGGCAGAGCGAGTAGCGCTCGCCCGCAGACAACCGCTCGATCTCACGCCAGCCCACGGACTCGCCGGCTTCATTCGTGACTATCTGCAGACGAACGAGAGGGACGTCACCGGACACGACATACGGCCCGTCTTCCGTGACGCTGATGCGCATTCGGCTGGTCTTTTCGGTCATGCTCTGCCCCCTCGAGGTCCTACCATTTCGAGACAGTATCCCACGGTCAGGGTCGTGTTCGGCGATAGTACCCGTCCTGTCCGGGGTAGGAGACACCTCGTTCCTACATTGGAAGAAGGAGCGTCCCATGTCTTCCATCACCGCGTTACACAGTGAGGTTCGCATTCCCGTTGGGGGAGTCGGCAGACGCGATGTCGTCTTGCCCGGCTCGCTGATCGCGCCGGCCGATGCCGAGGGCATAGTTGTCTTCGCGCACGGGGCCGGGTCGAGTCGATTGAGCCCTCGGAACGCGAAAGTCGCGTCGTCGTTGCGCGCTGACGGCCGCTTCGCCACCCTGCTCTTCGACCTCCTCACCGAGGATGAAGACGTCGGCATGACTCGCCGCTTCGATATCGATTTGCTCACCGACCGGCTCGTGGCGACGATCGAGTGGCTCGCGCGTCAGCCGAGCACGGAGTCGCTTGGTATTGGTCTGTTTGGCGCAAGCACCGGTGCGGCCGCGGCGCTTCGCGCAGCTGCTCGGCTACCCTTAGTGCAAGCGGTCGTCTCTCGAGGAGGCCGTCCCGACCTGGCCGGAGACGCGCTCGCGTCGGTTACCGCTCCCACGCTGCTAATCGTGGGAGGACACGATTCCGAGGTCGCCGAGCTGAACCGGCAGGCCTTTGAGCTCCTGAGGACCGAGAAGGACCTGTCGATCGTCCCCGGAGCAACGCATCTGTTCGAAGAGCCGGGGGCACTCGAGCAAGTGTCGGCCCTCGCAAGAGCGTGGTTCGAGCGCTTCCTGAGGCGCCCCGAGCCTGGAGCCTCCTCTTAACGCGTGACAACTCTCACGCCCCAGCAGCCGCACCAGAAGGGCCGCCCCCATCATGGGAGCGGCCCTTGACATAGCTCGTCACGTGTCCAGCTACTTGGAGACCGCGCTGATCGAATCTTGGAGCAGTTGAACCGTGAACTGCGTGTTGTGGATGCCCATGCTGGAGTCGTCCACGACGAAGAAGTAGTTGTACGCCGCATGGT
>DATHUB010000073.1:0-3002 GCA_035462695.1 Coriobacteriia bacterium
CAATGGCGACAGACAGCCCGATTGCCCCGATTGCGAGCGGCCAAGTCATCAGTAGCGTCGAAGTCCCCGTGTTCGCGACGATCACCGCGTTGATGCCGTTTACCGCGAGCACGCCCGCCCCTAGCCCTACGAGCCCGCCGATGAGGCTCATGAGCGCCGACTCGGCAAGCACGTCGAGAGCGACTCTGCGGCGCGAGGCGCCCAGCGCGCGCTTGAGGCCGATCTCGCGGGTCCGCTCGCCAACCGCCATCGTCATCGTGTTCACGATCGAAAGCCCACAGACGATGAGCGCGATTGCCGACACGCCGAACACGACCGCCGAAAGGAGGCTCGTGATGCCGGTGACCGTCCCCATCATCTCCGTCGGCCCAGTGGCCTTGATGCCTTGGATGTCGCGCTCGAGCTTCGAGGCGAGCTCGTCACCATCGACGCCGTCCTCGATCATCACGTTGTAGGAGACCGCGAGATCGGACTCGTCCACCGAATCCTGAAACGCTCTCGGCAGGGTGAGCCAGTACAGGTGCTGCGCATCGGCGAGCGAGACGTACGCGGCGGAGTCCGACACGTTGACGTACGTGCGCTCAAGGATGCCGACGACGCTGTACCGCCCGCCGCGAATCGTCATGACATCGCCGACCTCTAGATGCCTTCCGGCTGCCAGATCGCTTCCCAGTACGACCTCCCCGCGCTCGGTGCCGTCCGTGAACACGCCGTCGGCGAGCTTCACATCGAGGTAGTGCTCCCACATGCCTTCCGACACCGGAATCGCAACCGGCGGGATGATCGAGAAGTAGTCGTCCTCGAGCAGAGTGCTCGTCATGGGGGCAGCGGCGAGGATTCCGTCGTAGGATTCCAGCCTTGGCTGCAAGTCCATGAGTAGCGGGCGATTGCCGGCCGCCATACCCATGACGCCTTGGTCCTGGCTGTCGATCACCGTGATGACGTGGCTGTAGAAGCCGGTGAGCCGATCGACGTAGACCCGGTTGTTCTCCGATGCCGAGCCCAGCACCACGAGCGCGAAGACGCCGATCGCAACGCCGACGACGGTGAGCATCGATCGTCCCTTTCGGCGGAACACGTCTCGCAAGATTCCCATCGTCCCCCTCCGATTCCGCTACCGTGTCGCCAGTGCTGTCGCTGGATCGAGCCGAGCGGCTTGCCGCGCCGGCCATAGGCCCCCGATCACGCCGAGCACGACCGCGAAGACGAACGCGCCCACCACGAGCCGCGCTGTCACGAGGAACATCGACGTGCCGGTGGCGGCGACTGTTGCAGAGTTGAGTGCGAGCGCGACGAGCACGCCCCCAGCGAGCCCGCCGATTCCGCCGAGTGCGGCCATCAGCGCGGATTCGGCGAGGACGTCCCGCCGAATGGTTCGACGCGTGGCGCCCAGCGCGCGCTTGACGCCGATCTCGCGAGTGCGTTCGCCGACCGCCATCGTCATCGTGTTCACGACCGAGACGGTGCTCACGATCAGCGCGACCGCGCCAACACTCCACAGAACCGCGTTGATGAGGTCGATGATCTGGCTTTGCGCCTCCTGCATCTTGGTGGGGCCGGAGGCGAGAACGCCCTCGATGTCACGAGTCATACGCTCCGAGAGCCGGTCAAGGTCCTCGCCCTCGTCGCCGTAGACGTTGGCTTGGAGCACGAGCTCGGAAGGCTTCACGTTCTGCCGGAAGGCGTCAGGCAGGCGCTTGTAGTAGATCTGCTGCGCGTCGGGAAGCGTGACGTATGCGGAGGAGTCGGTGACCGCCATGTATGTGCGGTCGAGGATGCCCACGACGGTGAAGTTGCGGCCGCGCAGGGTGGTGGTGTCTCCGACCTCGACTCCGCGCTTCTTCGCGAAGTCCGTCCCGACAACTGCCACTCCCGTGTCGCCGTCTTCGAGCCGTCGGCCTCCGGCAAGCGTGAATCCTGCGTAGTCAGGCGTGCCGGGCTCGGCACCTAGGATCATCGGCGGTATGCCGGTGAACTCGTCTTCGATCTGGACGTTGACCTGCGGGCTGATCTCGCGCACGCCGGGATAGCCCCGCAGCTCATCCATCGTCTCTTTGGCCAGCGGGCGCGACCCGAGCGACATTCCCACGAAGTTGGAGTTCTTGGCCTCCACGACCGTGATGCGTTCCTCGTAGTAGCCAGCGTCTTGGGTCACCAGCACGTTCATGCTCTCCGCCACCGCACCGAGCACCACGAGCGCGAAGACGCCCACGCCGATGCCTGAGATCGTGAGCAGCGACCTTCCGCGCCGCCGAAAGATGTCTCTAAGCATGTTCATCTTCGCGTCACCCCCTTGGATCGCTCGTGGGTACTCGGTTGAGCCGCGTGAGAGGTTGGGGTGCGTGCACCGGAGGACACTCCCTTCGGCGTGTTGTGGGCTGCGTGCGCGATGCGCTTCTCGGCAAGATCCAGCCACTTGAGGACCGCTTCGGACTTCGCGATCTCCAGATCGGCCTGGAGTAGGGCCCCGAAGTCGAGCTCTGGGTCGAGACGCTCCTTGCGCTCGGTGAGCAGACCGATGCGACGCAGCTGTCCCTTGCGCTGAGCCTGGATGACCTGCTCGACGTCGACGTCGCCGGTAAGCCCGAGCATGATCTTCGCGTGCAGCTCGTCGCGGCCGGTGTCGGCGTCGTCTTCGGAGGCGAGGAACCAGCGGTGGAGCTCTGTACGGCCGGCGGGGGTGATCGTGTAGAGCTTACGGTCGGGCGCTTCGGCGGTCACGACCGTCTCCGACTGGACGACGAGGCCGTCGCGCACCATGCGTTCGAGAGTGGTGTAGATCTGGCCGTAGTTGATGGCCCACGCCGAACCAAGCTCGTCTTCGAGGTCCCGCCGAAGGTCGTAGCCGTGCATCGACCGGCGGTTGAGGACTGCGAGGATCCCGTGCTTGACGCTCATGCGAGGCCTCCGACTGCCAGCTATATATCGAGTATATATATATCGAGTTTATAGCCAGAGCCGAACCGCATGTCAACTACTACCTTCGGGGCGCAGTACTCTTA
>DATHUB010000074.1:0-4243 GCA_035462695.1 Coriobacteriia bacterium
GTGACCACGTTCGGCAAGTTCCTCGATCCGCTCGCCGACAAGCTCCTCGTGACAGCGGCGCTGCTAGCGCTCATAGAACTCGACGTCCTGCCGGCGTGGATCGCTCTCGTCATCATCTCTCGTGAATTCATCGTGAGCGGCCTGCGCATGGTTGCCTCGGCGGAGGGGACGGTCATCGCGGCCTCGTGGTACGGGAAGGTCAAGACCGTCTTCCAGATCGTCGCGATCATCCTGTTCATCGTAAAGGACTCGAGCCTTCTCGCCTCGTGGACCAACCCGCTGTTCATGTCGTTCGTTCAGACGACTGCCTGGGCTGTCATGGGCGCGGCGGTCGTGCTCACCATCCTGTCGATGGTCGACTACTTCCGTCACGCGGCAGACGTGCTCGTCGGCCCGTGGAGAGAAGAGGGCCAGCTCGTGGTACTCACCGAGACGATCGCCGACAGTGCAGAAGACGCATTGGACGAGACGGTCGACTGAGCGAAGGAGCCACATGCGCAGCGCGGCAATCGTTACCGTCGGCTCGGAGCTCGTCGAAGGACTGCGGGTCGACACGAACACCGCGGAGATCGCCCGTGCGCTCGCTCCCCGGGGCTTTCACGTCGTCGAGGCCGTCAGCGTCGGCGACGACGTGATCCTCCTGACGGATGCGCTCGCACGCCTCAGGGCCCTCTGCGACCTCATCATCACCACCGGGGGTCTCGGGCCGACTCACGACGACATCACCCGGGACGCCGCCTCTCAGGCCCTGGGGGCGCCCCTCGTGCACGATGAAGGCCTGGCGGCGGGCCTCGCCCCCGTCGTTGCACGACACAGCGACCCCGAGGCGGCCAAGCAAGTTCTCGTGCAAGCGCTGGTTCTCGAGGGCGCACAAGTCATTCAAGCCACTACCGGTACCGCACCCGGACTCGTGGTCGAGACCGATGGCGCAACCGTTGCGCTCCTTCCCGGACCGCCAACGGAGATGCGTCCGATGCTGGAAGCGCTGCTGCAGCGATACCCGCTCGTGCGGGCCCAGCCGAGAGAACTCGGCGTGGTGGGCATGACGGAGTCGGACGTCCAGGTGGCTGCCCAGCGGGTGCTCAAGCGGTACGAAGGCATCGTCCTCACCGTGCTCGCCCGACCGGGCGACGTCCGGGTCCTGCTCATCGACGACGGGGCAGGCGTCGATCTCCTCGGCCGTGCCGCCCGGGGCGTAGCTGCAGCGCTCGGCGACCGATGCTATGCCGACGATGGCGTCACGCTTCAGGCGGCGCTCGTGCGCTCCGCGATTGATGCCGGCGTCACTCTCGCGACGGCCGAGTCGTGCACCGGTGGAATGGTCGCATCCGCGATCACTGAGATCGCCGGCTCTTCAGCGGCGTTCCAGGGCGGCGTGGTGGTGTACGGCAACAACGCGAAGCGCGATCTTCTCGGCGTCGGGGACGATCTGCTCGATACGGTCGGTGCGGTCAGCGAAGAGGTTGCGCGGAAGATGGCGGAGGGAGCCCGATCGCGCTTGGGCGCCGATATCGCGGTGTCGGTCACGGGGATCGCGGGACCGGGTGGCGGTTCCCGGGAGAAACCGGTCGGCCTCGTCTGGTTCGCCATCGCGACCGAGAACCATACCTACGCCGAGAAGCGCCTATTCCCGCCCACCTCGCGTGAAGCGGTCAGGCTGCGCGCCACCGCGACGGCGCTCGACCTGCTGCGGCTCGAGGTGCTGAAGGTCCCGAGATGAGCGGCATCCGCTGTTTCGTTGGCATCCCGCTTTCCACCGAAGTGCGCGCCGCGCTGCTACGCGGGTGCGCGTCGATCCGCTCCAGCGATCGGTCCTGGCGTGACGAGAAGTGGGTCGCCGAAGAGAACCTGCACGTCACGGTGAAGTTCCTCGGCGACCTCTCGGAAGAGGAACTGCCCTCGCTGACACGTGCGCTGGGAGCCGCGATCGAGCCGCTGGACTCGTTCGAAATGCCCTTGGCGCCGCTGCGGGCGGTCCCGGGGACCAAGCGCTGCCGAATGCTCTGGGGGAGCTTCCTCGACCCCGATGGCGCCTGCGCGACCTTGGCAGCCGCCGTCGAAGGCGCCGCACTGGAGTTCGGCGTGGCGCCCGAGGAGCGTCCGTTCACGCCACACGTCACGCTGTGTCGTGCGCGCAGGCCCAAGTCGCTGTCCATGGAGGCTCTGGAACTCGCTCAGGAGGCTCTTTCGGGGGCGCCAGAAGTAATGTCAGTACCCTCGGCTACCTTGTTTTCAAGCCGGCTGACGCCGCGTGGACCGACCTACTGCGAGGTCGGTGCGTGGCAGCTCAGGGGGGAGTAGCCCCGCGCCGCGCGGAGTCGGCCCGCGGCGCGGCCGGCTAACGTTGACACCGAACACACGTTCGTGTAGGTTCGAGGCAGCCCCGAGGGGTCCCGCCTTATAGGGAACAGGAGCGACTGGGTATGGACCGCGATCAGGAAAAGATGCTCGATATCACCAAGGAGCAGATCGAGAAGAAGTTCGGTAAGGGCTCGCTCATGAAGATGGGTGAGCACGCAGCTGACACACAGGTCAGCGCGATCCCAACCGGCTCTCTCGCACTCGATGCCGCACTCGGCATCGGCGGCGTCCCGCGAGGACGCGTCGTCGAGATATTCGGACCGGAGTCGAGTGGTAAGACGACCCTCGCACTCCAGATCATCGCCGAGGCGCAGGCAATGGGCGGTGTCGCTGCGTTCATCGACGCAGAACACGCGCTCGACCCCAGCTACGCATCTCGGTTGGGCGTCGACATCAACGAGATCCTCATCAGCCAGCCGGACACGGGCGAGCAAGGCCTCGAGATCGCGGACATGCTCGTCAGAAGCGGCGCTGTCGACGTCGTGGTCATCGACTCGGTCGCGGCACTCGTACCTCGCGCAGAACTTGAGGGTGAGATGGGCGATGCAGTCGTCGGCCTTCAGGCACGTCTGATGAGCCAGGCACTGCGCAAGATCGCCGGCTCGCTCAGCAAGTCGAACACGACGTGCATCTTCATCAACCAGCTGCGCGAGAAGATCGGTGTCATGTTCGGAAGCCCGGAAACGACCACCGGCGGACGTGCCCTCAAGTTCTTCTCGAGTGTTCGCATCGATGTGCGCCGTATCGACTCGATCAAGCAGGGCACCGACATCGTTGGCAGCCGCGTGCGTGCGAAAGTGGTCAAGAACAAGGTCGCGCCGCCATTTCGCATGGCGGAGTTCGACCTGATGTACGGCTCGGGCATCAGCAAGGAGGGCTCGATCCTCGATCTCGGTGTCGAGGAGGGTATCGTTGCCAAGTCCGGTGCCTGGTACACCTACGGCCAGGAGCGCCTCGGACAGGGTCGTGAAGCGGCCAAGGACTTCCTTCGAGAGAACCCCGACCTTCGCAACCAGATCGAAGGCCTCATCCGCGAGGCGCTCGAACTGCCGGTGACCGTCCGAGTCCCCGAGGACCAAAAGGCTGTCGGGGCAAAGCCGACCAAGCGATAAGGCTGTGACACCCACTATCGAACGTATCGAGAGCGCCGGGCCGGATCGTCGGGCCCGGCGCCTCGTCTTCTCCGGTTTTGAGGAACCCCGAATCACGGCGGCCGCCGTGGTCAAACTGGTCAACCTGCAGGCGGGCGACGAAGCGGACCGGGCGGAGCTGGAAACGCAGTTAGCGGAGCACGAGACCGCGTGCGCACGGGAGCGCGCCCTGCGGATCCTCGGCTACCGAGAGCGCTCTTCGGCGGAGCTTGCCAAGCGACTTCGCGACGACGGGTACCCTGCGGGCGTCGTTGGTCCGCTTGTCGAGCGCATGATCGAGCTCGGCCTAGTCGATGACGCCCGTTTCGCTGCGTCCTGGGCGAGGGCGCGCTTCTCGGCGGGTTTCGGGCCGCAGCGCGTGGCTCGTGAGCTAGCAGAGAAGGGGATCGCCGACGAGCTTGCCGCCAATGCCATCACCGAGGCCGTGGGTGACGACGACCAGATCGAACGCGCCCGGCGCCTTCTCGGCAGCACGTCACTCGAGACCCGAAACGAACGCGACAAGGCGGTTCGAAAACTCGTTCGCAAGGGCTTTGACCTGCGTACGGCACTAAAGGCCGCGGAGAAGCCCGAAGAGTAGCTGGCTGACGCGGCAGCACATGGCGTCCACCTGCGAGCGCTCACGACCGCCAACCTTGACGAAAACCGCTGGTAATCGGTACGATTCACCTTGGCATCACGTGATCATCTCCGTAGGCGGAACAGCCGTTCCGACCAGCGGTTTGTCTGCA
>DATHUB010000075.1:0-5916 GCA_035462695.1 Coriobacteriia bacterium
ATGAACCGTCGTCGTCTTGTACTCCTCGAAATGCCCGTCGGCCGCGAGCGGGGCGGCCTGCTCGGACATGTGCTTCAGCTCGCGTTGTGAGAGAGGCTCGAAGCCGCTCGCGACGCCGATCGCCTGATGCACGTCGTGCAGAGACTCGCAGCCGGTCACAACCACGCTTACGGGTTGTGACAGGGCCCAGCGCAGCAGGTCGACGGCCTCAAGACCGGTTCGGCCCACGAGCTTCCCGGCCCCGAGTGGCTTCATCCCGATCGCGGCGATGCCATGCTCGGCGCAGAGCGGCAGCACTTCTTCAGTGAAGCTTCGGAAGCTGGCATCGAACGCGTTCACGGGCATTTGAACCGAGTCGAAGACGAGACCGCGGTCGAGTGCCTTCTCGATGAGGTCCCTGTGGTAGGCGGGGTCCTTGTGACCGGTGAAGCCAATGTAGCGGCACAGCCCCTGCTCCCTCAGCTCCAAGTAGGCGTCCAAGACGACTAGGGCGTCGGCGGTGTCGCCTTCGCGGATGACTTCATGCAGCTGCAGTAGGTCGACGTAGTCGGTCTGTAGTCTCTCCAGCGACTCCTCAAGCTGCCGCATCGTACCGTCTCGAGTCCGGCTATCGAGTTTCGTCATGAGGAACGCACGCTCGCGGTAGCCGTCCTGCAGCGCGCGGCCCATGCGCCGCTCACTCTCGCCCGCGTGGTAGTCCCACGAGTTGTCCATGAATGTGAGTCCCGCATCGATCGCCGTGCGAACCATGGCGATCGACTCCTCGGGGTCCTTGGGTACGCCCAGGTGGAAACCACCGAGCCCGATCGCCGACACCTCCACGTCTGCGCGTCCAAACCTTCGGTAGGTCATCTGGGTAGCGGTAGTGCCTTCCATGACCGGCTCCTGTCTCAAGTGTCGAGCCGAACGAGGACGCCCTGATTGCCGCCCAGCGACAGGTACTCCGACACCGGCGTCCCCGAGCCCTTGAGATCGGTAGTGAGCTCGATGGAACCGGCCTCGTGGCCGAGAGCGAGCACTGCAGGATCACGATCGAGATTGAGCGCCACGAGAAACGAGCCGCTGGCGTGCGTGCGCTTCCACGCAAGTACGGTTTCCTCGCACTCGAACTCCTCGTAGTCCCCGATCGATAGCGCCGGCTCTGCACGGCGGAGCTCGATCAGGGTCCTGTAGAGCGACAGCAGCGAGCGGGGGTGTTCGCGCTCGGCCTCGACGTTGCTCTCCGCGAAGTCTTCGTCGATCGGAAGCCAGGGCTCACCCGTGGTGAAGCCCGCCTGAGCCTCCGCGCTCCACTGCATCGGCGTGCGCTGAGGGTCACGTCCAAGACCCAGACCAGGCACATTCTTCTCAAACGGGTCGCAGATGCGGTCCGCCGGAATCGGGACGTTTCTCATGCCGATCTCGTCGCCGTAGTACATCGTGGGTGTCCCACGCAGAAGCAGGAGCATCATGGCGGCGACTCGCGCCTGAGCCGCCCCCACGCGGCTCGCAACGCGGTGGATGTCGTGGTTGCCGAGGACCCAGTTGGGCCAGCCGCCCCTCGGCAGAAGGTCCTCGTACCCGCGAATAGCTCTGCGGATGAGGTCCGCGTTCCAAGGCAGCTCTATCAGTTGGAAGTTGAGGGGCAGGTGAGTGCCGGTGCACTCCTGCCCGTAATAGGTGACGAGTTGCTCGACCGGCAGCCATATCTCGCCGATCATGACGCCGTCGCCGTAGCTCTCGAGCACCCGCCGGATCTCGCGCGCGATGTCGTGGACCTCGGGCCGATCCATGGAGTAGACGTGAAGCAATCGGTTGTAGGGGCCCTGTTCGGGGACCCAGTCGGGGTTGGGTGGATCGTCTCGGAGTTCGTCGTCCTTGATGATCTGGTAGAAGACATCGATCCGGAACCCGTCGACTCCGCGTTGTAGCCAGAAGCGAAGGACGTCGTACATTGCCTGCTGCACTTCAGGATTGCGCCAGTTGAGATCGGGCTGCTCCACCAGGAAGGCATGGAAGTAGTACTGGCCGCTCGGCTCGTCGAACTCCCACGCACCGCCCCCGAAGTGGGAGAGCCAGTTGTTAGGCGGCCCGCCATCGGGAGCGGGATCGTGCCAGATGTACCAGTCACGCTTCGGGTTGTCGCGAGACGAGCGCGACTCGAGGAACCACGGGTGCGCGCTCGACGTATGGTTCGGAACGTAGTCGAGGATGACGCGGATATCCCGGGCGTGGGCCTCGGACACGAGTTCGTCGAAGTCCTCAAGAGTTCCGAACAGCTCGTGTATGCCCTTGTACTTCGAGATGTCGTAACCGAAGTCGCACATGGGCGATGGATAGATCGGCGAGATCCAAATCGCGTCGATGCCGAGCCACTCAAGATAGTCGAGTCTCCCGATGATCCCGCGTAGGTCACCGACGCCGTCGCCGTTGCTGTCCATGAAAGAGCGAGGGTAGATCTGGTAGACGATGCCAGCCTGCCACCATGCTGCCCCGTGCTCTGGGATGTCGATCACCTCTCCACGTCCTCAAGGAAGCGATACCACGCATACCCGTACGGCGGCAGGCTCACCCGATAGCGCTTCTCCTCGAACTGCTCCACACCCTCGACCTTGCCGAGAAGAAGCTCGATCTTCTGTCCGCGGTGGTCGGTCAGGTCGATTACCTCGACGTGTGGGTTTGCGCTCAGGTTGTGGATCAGGATCACGAGACCGTTTCGCCACGTGCACTGGTACGCCAGGATCTCGTCGGACTTGGTCTCGAGGATGTGCCAGTTGCCTCGGCCGATCTCCGGACACTCTCTGCGCGCCCGTGTCAGTTTGCGCACGCAGTTGAGCAGGGAGCCTTCATCGGCGAGTTGGCGCTCTACGTTGACCTCGGTGTAGGCGAACCTGCCCTGATCCACGATCGGCCTCACGAGCTTCTCAGTGGGAGCCTCGGAGAAGCCCGCGTTGTGCCCGCCGGTCCACTGCATCGGCACACGTGCGGCGTCGCGCCCACGAAGGTCCAACCGTTCACCCAGGCCGATTTCGTCGCCGTAGACGATCATCGGAGTGCCGGGGAGGGCCATCACCAGGCTCAGGGTCATCTCGAGTTTGTCCGAATTGTCGATCATGGGGGCGAGCCGACGACGGATGCCTCGGCCATAGATGCGCATGTCGGGGTCCGGAGCATAGGTGTCCCACACCAAGTGACGGTCCTTTTCCGGCAACCACTGGATGTTGAGTTCATCGAGGTTTCTGAGGAAGTTCACCCACTGGCAGCGCTCGGGTGGCAGCGGCAGAAGCCGCAGCCCGCGCAAGATGGGCTTGGCCGACTCTTGAGCGAACGCAAGGAACAAGTAGTTGTTCAGCGTGAAGTTCAGCAGACAATTCAACTCGTCGCCCTCACCGAAGTAGCTGCTCAGCTGGCCGGCGGCGAGGTCGACCTCGCCCATCAGCGCGGTCGTATCGCCTCGCCGGCCGACGAGTTTGCGCGTCTCTTGGAGAATGGCGTGGGGGTCGCGGGGCGGGTGGATAGCGGGTCCGTCGAGTCCCAACATCAGTGGCACTGCGTCGAGCCGAAAACCCGACACGCCGAAGGCCATCCAGTAGTCGAGCAGGCGCATCAGCTCGACGCGCACCTCGGGGTTACCCATGTAGAGCTGTGGCTGAAATCGATAGAAGGGGTGGTAGTAGTACTGCCCTGCGACCTCGTCGAACTTCCAGAGGCTGTACTCCTCGCCGGGGAACGCGGACCCGTGCCCGAAACCGCCCTTGGGCGGGATGTCGGCCCACGTGTAGTAGTTGCGGTAGCGCGAGTCGCGGTCTCGCCGCGCGGCCTCGAACCACGGGTGCTCGTCGCTGGTGTGGTCCATCACGATGTCGATCATCACCCGGATGCCGCGTTCGCCGGCCGCGTGAACGAACAGGTGGAAGTCGGCGAGCGTGCCCAGTCTCGGGTCGACGCGATAGTGATCGGCGACGTCGTACCCGTTGTCTCGGCGCGGCGAGACATAGAACGGCAGCAGCCAGATGCAGGTGACCCCGAGCTGGTCGAGGTAGTCGATGTGCTCCAGCAGGCCGCCGAAGTCACCGATCCCGTCACCGTTGCTGTCCGCAAACTTCTCGACGTCGACCGCGTAGATCACCGCGTCGCGGTACCACGGCTCTTGGAACGTGGTGCCACCCCCGTCCGCATCGAATAGGCGGGGTCGGCCATTGGCCCCGCCTCCTATTGGTACCCCCCTCGCCGGAACTGTGCGTCACGATCGCATTCTCGGCCTGCAGGAATTTGGCATGCACGATGGCGTATACGGGTATCTCCCTCTCGCAGGTGTGTCGAGCGCACCGCGCTTCGGTCAACGGGGAAACTTCATGAGCAGACTCCTTATCGTCGCCAATCGGCTCCCCATCACGGTGGAGCGCCGCAAGGGAGAGCACCGTTTTCGCCGGAGCGTCGGGGGCGTGGCGACGGGTCTCGACTCGTATCGGCGTTCCGGCGAGACCCTGTGGATCGGCTGGGCCGAAATGCCGTCCAGCCGAATCGATGCCGCCGAGCGCGCGGAACTGCGAAGCGAGCTGCGCGAACGATTCGACAGCGAACCGGTCTTCCTGACCGCCGACGACGTAGCGGGCTTCTATCACGGCTTCTCCAACCGTGCCTTGTGGCCGCTCTTCCACTACTTCTCGCGCTTTGCGGAGTTCAATCCCGAGTTCTGGCGCGCCTACGAGCGCGTTAACAAGAAGTACCGCGACGCGGTGCTGGAGGTCTACGAGCCGGGAGATCGCATCTGGGTCCACGACTACCAGCTGATGCTCCTGCCGGGGATGCTGCGGCAGAAGCTGCCCGATGCGGCGATCGGCTTCTTCCTCCACATCCCGTTCCCCTCGTACGAGCTGTACCGACTCCTTCCATGGCGCCGAGAACTCCTCGAAGGCGTCCTCGGCGCGAATCTGATCGGCTTCCACACGCACGACTACGTGCGGCACTTTCTCGGCAGCGTTCACTCGCTGCTCGGGCTTGAGGACCGCAACGGGCAGCTCCGCATCGCGGGTCGCATCGCGTTGGTGGACGCATTCCCGATGGGCATCGACTTCCATCGATACTCGGACGGAGTCAACACTCCTGCCGTGCGAAGAGAGCGCAAACGGGTCTCTCACGAGGGCACTCGGATGATTCTCTCGATCGACCGCCTTGACTACACGAAGGGGATCCCCGAGCGGTTGCGGTCGTTCGATCGGTTCTTGGAGCACCATCCCGAGTGGCGCGGCAAGGTCACGCTCGTCTGCGTAGCCGTACCGTCGCGCTCGCGTGTCTGGACCTACCGCGATCTGAAGCGCGAGGTCGACGAGCTCGTTGGGGACATCAACGGCCGCTGGGGCACGATCCAGTGGACTCCCGTCCGATACCTCTACCGGTCGCTGTCGTTCAATCTACTGGAAGCGCTGTACGCGGAGGCGGACGTCGCGCTCGTGACTCCGCTCAGAGACGGCATGAACCTGATCGCCAAGGAGTACGTTGCTGCCCATGCCGACCGGCCGGGCGTGCTAGTCCTCTCGGAGATGGCCGGCGCGGCGCGGGAGCTCTCCGAGGCGATCATCGTGAACCCGCACGACCAAGAGGCCGTCGTCGCCGCAATCGAGCGGGCCCTCACCATGCCAGTGGGTGAGCAGGTCCGCTCAAACGCAGCGATGCGACGGAGACTGATGCGATACGACGTGACCCGCTGGGCACAGGACTTCCTCGGCAAACTCGACGAGGTGATGATGCATCAGCTCGCATATGACGAGTACGAACTCACGGAGGAGGCGCGGAATCGGTTGGTGCAGGCGTTCGAGTGCGCCGAGCAGCGCCTGGTCCTCCTCGACTACGACGGGACGCTCGTCCCCTTCGCCGAGACGCCGATCCAAGCCGCGCCTGACGAGGAGTTGCTCGGTCTGCTCCGGCACTTGTCCG
>DATHUB010000076.1:0-12606 GCA_035462695.1 Coriobacteriia bacterium
AGCGCGGGCCCACCAGCGGCTTCGGCCGGTCCCGGGAGCCCCTTGACGACCGCAACCGATGGCACCAGGTTGCCGCGCCAAGCGACGACATCCGAGCCGGGTGCGGAGGCGTCGGCAGCGGCGAGCTCGGCGACAGCGCGGGCTTCGTGCAGCGCGCGCAACGCGGCAGTTGTGTCGACTGCCGTCACCGCTGCGCGGCGAACCAGCGCCACGTGAGCGATACGCCGGTTTCCAGGTCGACGTTCGCGGCCCAGCCGAGTGCGCGGCCCGCATTCGACGGATCCAGAACGCTGTGCGCGATGTCGCCCTCGCGGGGCGGCGCCCCTTCGACGGGGCCGAAGTAGCTTGCGGCTTGCCGGATCGCGCCAATCAGTTCCTTCAGTGAGGCGCGCCGACCTGTGGAGACGTTGAGTGCGGGCGTCTTCTCGGCGAGCCGCCCCTCAGCGCTCGATGCCGCGATGATCGCGCCCACGACGTCCCCCACGAAGATGAAGTCCCGAGTCTGCGATCCGTCGCCGTTGAGCACCGGCGGCAGTCCGGCCGCGACGCGCGCGAGAAAGACCGCCACAACCCCGCCTTCGCCCTTCGCGTCCTGGCGGGGACCGTAGACGTTGCTGAAGCGCAGGCTGACGTGGTCCACGCCGCTGTCGGCCAGCTCGGCGGCGAGGAGCGACTCGGCCTCCAGTTTGGATGCCCCGTAAGGATTCACCGGGACCGTTGGTGACGCCTCGGTCAGCGGGAGTTCGGCCGGCTCGCCGTAGACCGCGGCCGACGACGCCGAGATCACCCTACGAGCGCCGGCCGCGCGTGCCGCGGCCGCAACTCGGCGCGTTCCTTCGGCATTCACCAGCCGGTCGTGCGCCGGATCCTGCAGCGACACGGTCACGCTCGACTGCGCTGCCAGATGCACCACCACCTCGGGAGCGAACTCGCGGAGGTGCTGCTCGAAGGTGTCACCCAAGATGTCGAGCTTGCGAAAGCCGGCCCGAGGATCAAGGTTCTCGGGGTGCCCGGTCGACAGGTCGTCTACGACCATGACCTCGTTCTCGCCGGTGAGCAGGGCGCGAACCAAGTTCGAGCCGATGAAGCCGGCACCTCCTGTGACGTAGACGCGCATCAGACCTCCTTGAGCGCTCTACGAGCACTCACTCTTCGATCAGCTGGACAGAGACCAGCTCCGACTGCGCGATAAGGCGCAGTCTCGCGCTGTAGGGCGGATGACAGGCGGTGAGCGTGAGGGTGGGAGCTTCAGTCGACGCCACGACTTCAACGCGGTCTGGAGTGACGGCGAACACGCGCTTCACTCGGTAAGTATAGATGCGATAGGGCGAGTAGAAGCGGACTTCGTCGCCTTTACTCAGCTGGTCGAGCCGTCGGAATGGAGCGCCGTACGTGGTGCGGTGCCCCGAGATGCCGCAGTTGCCCGTCGGCCCGGGCAGATCGCTCCATGTGATCCATCCCGGTCCACGCCTCAGGTCGGCTCGTTCCGTCCCCTTCACGACGACCGAGTCGAGCTTCATCGAAGGCGCGACCAGCCTGCCGAAGGCCTCGCCCTCCTCGAGCTGGCGCCAGTACGCCTGGTCCTGCTCTTCCCAGCCCGCGAAATCCAGAGGGTCGTCGGGCACTACCGGCTGGCCCTCGGGAGCATCTGCCGCGATTGCCGGAGGGAGCTCGTCGAACAGTGCCCTCTGCCGAGTCGCCGTGAAGAGATCCGTCACGAGGTAGTAGCCGAGCAGTCCGACGGCGATGCCGAGGAACACGTTGCCGAGGGCGCGCCAGATCGTGCGCATCGGCGCCCTCTCACCTGCTCTGACCTCGGTCATCCCGCCACTGCCCTCTCTCGTACTCGCGATTCCCGGCGAGATGCGCCACCCGGGCCGCCTCCGCAGTAAAGATTCTAACTCCCGCTACCGATATAGAAGACAGAGTTGAGAATCGCACAGCATCACGCGCTCCCCGAAAAGGGCACGGCGAGCCGAAAGGCCGCTTCGCAAAGTCACGGGTCTAAGGGAGATTCCTCCTACGATCGCCGGACTGCCGGGAAGAGACCGCCGCTATGAATGCGACCCGGTTTCCACCCAGCACGCAGGGAGGAGTCCGGGTCGCTGTGCATCTCCAAGGATCGAACCGAAGGGGTGCACGACATGTTCCAAACAGCATTTCGCCGAGTACCGCTCGCAGTGGCTGCCCTCGCGCTTTGCGCAGGCACGGGCATGTGGGTCCTGTCCGCAGGGCCAGCTGGTGCGTCCGCGACCTTCTCGCCCGGGCTTGCGCCTGCAGCACCGAGTCAGACCGTTGCCTCGCTTTCCGAGGTGAAGGCCGCGCCGTATACGCTGAGCAAGTCCTCCCGCAAGCGCATCACCAGAATCGTCCCGGTCAAGAGCGCCAGCTCCACGGTGTCCGGCAGCGAGCTGAGCCGTGCGAAGAGCCTTCTTGCGGCCCAGATCCGCCGTCACCCCATCCTCAAGGGCACCACGGTGAGCTTTGGAAACGCGCATGGATATCAGGCCATCGCCTTCTACAGCACCGGGCGCATCGTCATCAGCCCGACTCACCGCGCCTCACTCGACCGCATCATCGCGCACGAGGTGTGGCACATCATCGACTGGCGCGACAACCACCGCATTGACTGGGGCGAGAACGTACCGCGCTAAGCCGCCAACTGAGACCTTCTTCACGCCGAGAGGCCCCGTGATCGGGGCCTCTCGTGTTGCACAACCGCTCCGCACACAAGGAAGGGACCGCTTCTGCGGTCCCTTCCCGTGCGGTGCGGTTGTCGGTGTAGCCGACGGGTGTTGCTCCTGTTACGAGGTGGCGCGGCCAAGTCGGCGTAGCGTCACTCCGATCGCCATCGCGGCTGCAGCCAGCAGCACGATGAGCGTCCATTCGCCACCGGTGAAGGGCAGGAACGGCTCAGGAATCTCCACCTCCCACGAATCCGTGTTGTTGTCGGTGATCTCCTCATCGGGCGCGGAGATGACGACCGTGTTCCGCACTACCCTGACATCAGCAGGCAGGTCCTCGGAGATGCGGACAGAGTACGTGATGGTCTGAGGTTCGTCCTCGGGGTAGAGCGGACCGTCGATCATCCACGTAATCTTGCCGTCCTCCACGACGCCACCCGCAGCGTCAACGATGTCGACATACCGCTCGTCGAAGTCATCGACGATCTCGATGTCGTATGCCTCGCCGCCGCCAACGTTCTCGTAGGTGAGGGTGTACTTGACGATGTCGCCGGCAGACGCTTCGGTCTTGTCGGCCTTCTTGTCCACAGTCAGGTCCGGCGATGCAGGCAGGAAGGTGTCCACGGTGACCTCATCGGTGTCCGTGACCCTGGTCTGCATGTCGTCGTAACCAACAACAGTAGCGACGTTGGTCGTGACCTCAATGAGGACGGCGTCCGCGGTCAGCGTCACGCTTTCGCCAACAGCCAGATCGAACGGAGCAGCCGAGATGTCACCGAGCTTGTCGTCGGTGACCGTCACGTCGAACAGGTCGACGTCGCCGATGTTGGTTACGTCGTACGTGTACGTGACCGTGCTGCCCATGAGGACTTCGGTCTCCGATGCGGTCTTGATGATCTCGATTGCCGGATTCGTCACGCGAACACTGGCGTCGTCGGAGTCAGAGGCCGAATTCTCCTCGTTGTCCATGGCGTACGCGGTAACGATGTTCGGGTAGACGCCCGGCTCGCTGTGCGTGAACGTCTTTGTGAACGTGTGGGACTCCTGCGGCTCGAGAACGATGGGGTCCTCACTCGCGGGGTCGTAGATCGTGCCGAGCACGTTATCGAGAACGAGTCCCAGCGTGACATCCTCGATGGAGGTATTGGTCACGACTATGGTGTAGGTGAACTCTCCACCAGGAGCCGGAAGAATGGCCGGCTGTGCGGACTTGTCGACGGTGATCGTCGGCAGCACGTCCGTAACCGCCACGCTCGCGCTATCGCTCGCGCTTACCTCGTTCTCCTCATTATCCGTGGCAGAAGCGGTCGCTGTGTTCTCGTAGATGCCGGCGTCGGTATGGATCGCCGTCTTGGTGAAGATGTGCGATTCGCCGGACGCCAGGACGATGGCGGGCTCGAGCTCAGGATCGTAGATAGTCCCAAGCCTGTCGTCGGTCACGAGGCCGAGTGTGATGCTCTCAACAGACGTGTTGGTGACCTCTACCGTGTAGGTGAACTCACCGCCGGGCTCAGGCATGCTTGCCGGAAGGGCGGTCTTTTCGACTGTGATCGACGGGAGCACGTCGGTGACGTGCACCGTCTGGCTATCACTGTCGCTGTCTTCGGTCTCTTCGTTGTCCTGAACGGTCACAACAGCCTCGTTGTCGTAGCTACCGGCATCACTGTGTGAGATGGGGTAGCTCGCCGAGAGGCTGCCGCCCACGGCGATGGTCTGGCCGATAAGGGCCTGGACCGCTGCCGGGTACGGGGCGGAGAGGTTCGTGTCGGTCAGGCTCGTGATCGTGAAGGGCTCGCTACCGAGGTTGTTGATAGTGAGCGTGAACATGAACTCGCCGCCGGGCTCAGCGAGAGAGGACGGGGCAACCGACTTGACGATTTCGACGACCGGAGGAGTGTCGGTGACATGGACGGTCGCACTTGCGCTGTCCTCAGCCGGGTTCTCCTCGTTGTCGTAAGCGAGAGCGTAGGCGGTGTCGGTGTAGAGACCGGCCTCTGTGTAGGTCTGGAACGGCGTCCAGGTGTAGGTCTCACCGGGGTCGAGGACCACGCCGACCGCGGCGAGGTCTGAGATGACCGCGCCACCGGGCAGCGTGTCGGTCAGCATGTTCAGCGTGACCGGCTCGACGCTCGTGTTGGTGACGACGATCGTGTAGCCGAACTGTCCGCCGGGCTCAGGGAGCGACAGCGGGTCGGCGACCTTCGTCACGGTGATGGTCGGGAGCACGTCGGTGACGTGCACCGTCTGACTGTCCGTGTCGGTGTCGGTCGAGCCGTCGTTGTCGGTCACGAGCACCTCAGCGGTGTTGTCGTAGCTTCCGGCCTCGACGTGCGAGATCGGGTAGCTCGCCGAGACGTTCTCGCCGACCGCGACGGTCTGGCCGATCAGGGCCTGGACTGCTGCCGGATACGGCTCAGACAGGTTCGTGTCGGTCAGGCTCGTGATCGTGAACGGCTCGACGCCGTTGTTCGTGATCGTGAGCGTGAAGATGAACTCGCCGCCCGGCTCTGGCATCGAGGATGGGGCGACGGTCTTCTCGAGCTCGACGACCGTCGGGGTGTCGGTGACCGTGACGGTCGCCGAATCCGTGTCGGTGTCGGTCAACCCATCGCTGTTCGTCACAAGAATGTTAGCGGTGTTGTCGTAGGACCCGGCATCGGTGTGCGCCACCGTGTAGTCGGCTGAAACGCTCGCTCCGACTGCGAGGGTCTGGCCGATGAGGGCCTGGACGGCTGCGGGGTAGGGCGCGCTGAGGTTGTCGTCGGTGAGGCTCGTGATTGTGAACGGAGTCGTTCCCGTGTTGGTGATAGTGAGAGTGAACGTGAAGTCGCCACCCGGCTCCGCAAGCGAGGCGGGAGCGACGGTCTTCTCGAGGTCGACTACCGGCGGTGTGAGCTGATAGTTGCCGATCTTGACAACTTTGTTCTCCCCGACAGCCAGCGGCACCTCAAGTGGCTGAGGCGTGCTTGTCTGCCAGCCGTCCTTCAACGTCTCAGATATGTAGTAGGTACCTGAGGGCAGCCAATCGAACAAGGCGGTTCCGTCCGCCCCGGTAGTGGCTGAAGCCGAGATACCGTTCTGGAGATGCATCTCCCAGCCCGGCAGCGGCGCCTCGCCGGCGTCCTGCACATTGTTCCTGTTGAGATCGTTGTACTTGAGAACGGTGATGCTGCCCGCCGGTACGTCGACCGCAGGAAGCGGGACCGTCTTCGAGCCCGCGCCCATGCGCAGATAACCATGGCCGCTCGAGCCCGGATAGCCACCCGCGCCATCGCTGCCCTGCAGCGGCTGCCACTTCAACGTCATGGCGAGATAACCGGTGAAGTAGACCGTCGCGTACTGGCCAGCTGGGATGACAAACGTGCCGGATGAGATCGTGGTGACGATCTCAGGCGAGGACCCTTGGACGCCGACGTCCTGGGTTGCGGGGACGATCGGCGTGTGACCTGAAGGGATTCCTTCTGGATCGGAATCTGACGGCTGTGCGGCGGTGATCGAATAGCCCCAGTCGTCGGTCGACTCGAACATCACAGAGTCGACGCTACCGCCGGTGTAGTGGTCAAGGCCGACGATGATGTCGAGCGGGGAGGCGTCTTCGGTACCGGTGTTCTTGAGAACGAGCCGATACGCTACGTCGTCGCCTTCCTCATAGTTCTTGCCGAGGTTGCCTGTCGTCCAGCCTGAGTACCGGTTGTAGCCCTCGAAGTGCACGATGCTAATATCCGTGCCCGGTGCCGCGAGCGCCTCTTCAATCGGCTTCGCCGCCGCAACAAGACCCGCATCAGCTGTATCCAAGGTTGACTTGCGAGCCAGACTCTTCGGTGTTGCCACTTCCCCTGAAGGCTCGGCACCTGGCTCGGTCGTTGTGGGATTGGCCTCGACGGACTTGTCGGGCTCCCCTTCAACGGACTTCGCTGCGGTGGGCACCGGCTCTGAGACAGGCGGCGCCTCGTCTACAGCAGCGGGAGCGGTGCTTTCGCTACTGGAGAGTACTGACGGCGCTGCAAACCCCGAGCCGGTGAGCGACAGAGCAAAAGCCAGCGCTACGAACGCTGACACGAAACGCATGAAGACGCTGTCGCGACGGTAAAGTGTTCGCGTCATCGCCGTTCACCTCCTACCTGTTAGGCCGGAGACACCGATCGTCTGGTGAGGTGAAGGCTCCGCGTTCCAACAAAAACGACAGACCGACCCCCTCGCATTGCATGCGAGCGCGGGCCGGTCTCACTACTAGCTCCTCGCCGGTTCCCCGAGTGACCGATCAAACACCGGCGGATCAAAGCTTCCCGAAAACTCGTGCTATTGGTGACGATGTGTCAACCGGCTACTTCGCCGAAAGGCATCTGGAAAAGATGTCCTCGGGGGTTATCTTCCCTTTTCCATAGAGAAAAATGGCAGGAAAACGATGTCAATCATCCCTGCGGATGAGTCGCTATCGTCCCTTCCTACGACCTGGGGTGGACGGTCTACACCCCGGCACTAGTGCTCTATCGAGCACCTCGTCCATGTTCTCTACTGGGATGATCGCCATGTCCTCACGGACATGGGGCGGCAGCAGGTCGAGATCGCGAACGTTCTCCTTTGGTACGAGGACGGTTGTGATACCCGCTCGGTGCGCGGCGAGGAGCTTCTCTTTGAGACCGCCGATTGGGAGCACGCGACCACGCAGGGTTATCTCACCGGTCATGGCAAGATCGCGCCTGACCGGACAGCCTGTCATCACCGAGGCAAGTGCCGTGGCCATCGTGATACCGGCGCTCGGCCCATCCTTGGGGATGGCGGCTGCAGGTACGTGAATGTGCAGGTCGGTGTGCTCAGAGAAGTCCTCGGCGATACCCAAGTCCTTCGCCCTCGTGCGGATGTAAGACAGAGCCGCGGTGGCCGACTCGCGCATGACATCCCCAAGCTGGCCGGTGAGGATGACCTGGCCTTTGCCGGGCATGGCAGTCGCTTCGATGAAGATCACGTCACCGCCGACCTCGGTCCACACCAAGCCGGTCGAGACTCCGACCTCGTCCTTGGCCTCGGCCATTCCGTAGGTGAACTTGGGCGGGCCGAGATACTTGTGAAGGTTCCTCGCGGAGACGGTGGTCTTGCCCTTCTTGCCCTCGACCACCTTACGAGCGACTTGCCGGCAGATCATAGCGATCGTGCGCTCCAGGTTTCGGACGCCCGCCTCGCGGGTGTGCCGCCGGATGATCTCCCGAATCGCGTCTTCTTTGAGTTCCAGCTTGCTCGCCGATAGCCCGTGCTCCCGAAGCTGCTTCGGGATGAGGTACTGGAAGCCGATGTGCACCTTCTCGTCTTCGGTGTAGCCCGGGAAGTGGATGACCTCCATGCGGTCTCTCAGGGCGGCCGGTATCGGGTCCAAGAGGTTGGCCGTGGTAATGAACATCACATCTGAGAGGTCGAAGGGCGCCTCGAGATAGTGGTCCTGGAAGGCGAAGTTCTGCTCGGGATCGAGTACCTCAAGCAGAGCCGAGGTCGGATCGCCGCGAAAATCCATTCCTACCTTGTCTATCTCATCCATCATGAACACCGGGTTGCGCGTACCGGCCGTGCTGATCGACTGGATGATGCGGCCAGGCAGGGCACCTACGTAGGTACGCCGGTGACCACGGATCTCGGCCTCGTCGCGGACTCCGCCGAGGGACATGCGGATGAACTCGCGGTTGAGCGCGCGGGCTATCGACCTTCCGATGCTCGTCTTACCGACGCCGGGAGGCCCGACGAAGCACAAGATCGGCCCCCGCATCTTGTCGGTGAGCTTGTGGACCGCGAGGTACTCGAGGATCCGCTCCTTCACCTTCTCCAGTCCGTAGTGGTCCTCATCTAGGATCTGCTGCGCACCAGGGAGGTCGAGCTTCTCCTCGGACTCGGAGTTCCACGGAAGTCCGACCAGCCAGTCAAGGTAGGTCCGGATGACGCTTGTCTCGGCGCTTGCCGAAGGCATCTTCTCCAGCCTGCCGAGCTCCTTGAGAGCCTTCTCCTCGACGCCCTCGGGCATCCCCGCTTCTTTGATCTTCTCCGTGTACTCATCGATCTCGGCCTGCATCTCGTCGTACTGACCGAGTTCCTGCTGGATCGCCTTGAGCTGCTCGCGAAGGAAGTACTCGCGCTGCGACTTGGTCATCTGCTCTTTGACCCGGCTTTGGATCTTGCTGCCAAGCTCGAGGATCTCAAGCTCCTTGCGCAGGAAGCGAGCTGCCTTCTCGAGACGATCGTTGGGCTCAAGGGCCTCAAGGATCTCCTGCTTCTCCTCAACCTTCAAGTTGAGGTGGAAGGCTACGAAGTCGCCGAGACGACCCGGTTCCTCTATCGCGGAGGCGGCCACGAGCACCTCTTGCGGTATCGGCTTGCCGAGTTCAGCGGCGTGCTCGAAGTCGCTCAAGAGCGCGCGCATGAGGGCCTGCGTCTCGACGTCTATCTCGGTCTTCTCCTCGATCAGTTCGACCCGCACCAGGAAGTAAGGCTCGGTCTGGACGAACTCGAGGATTCTGAATCGCTGCTGACCTTCGACGAGCGCCTTGGCTGTTCCGTCGGGAAGCTTCAACTCCTGCATGATGGATGCGGCACAGCCGATCTCGTACAAGTCCTCAGGAGCTGGGTCTTGGGTCTCGGCCTTGCGCTGGGTAGCGAGGGCGACAAGGTGAGACTCGCGCATCGCCTCTTCGAGCGCCTTGATGGATCGCTCTCTTCCGACGAAGAGCGGGACTACCAAGTTTGGAAAAAGTGTGAGGTCGCGAAGTGGAATCAGTGGAAGTACCTGAGGGATGCTCTCTTTTTCGGCACGCTGTGACATGCTTCGGCGGTCCTTTCGGTGGGTCGTGCGATAATCCCTTTTGCCCCTATGCACTTCATGGTACACGTGCTGGTTCCTGCCCCGGCGCCGCATTTGCGCCGTTTCCTGAGAGTAGTCCATGGTCCTTCTCCGCAGCAGCCTCCTTTGCCGAGCAGCCCTCGTCCTGGCGCTGTTCAGCCTGCCATTCTCCAGTACGGCACTGGCGGCGGAGTCATCGGCTACCGAGGAGAGCACAGCCGCTCGAACGAGTTCGAGCGCGGATCTCCTGACTACGCGCGTCGGCCCCGTTCGCATCTCCCTCGACACGAGTTCGAACGCCATTCCGGTTGGGGGCGAGTTCCGCTTCGGAGCGAAGGTGAGCTCCACCGAGCCGCTCGAGTACCTTCAGGCGCGGGTGAAGCTCTTCATGCCATCCGGCTCGCTGATCTACCAGAAGACCTTTGTCGACAGCCTCGAAAAGCCGGGGTCGGTCTCCTTCGAATACGGGCGCACAATCGGCGATATCGACTTGGAGACCGGCGTCTACCCCGTTGAGTTCTCCGCTCGCTTCTCTGCGGGCGGAGAGGTGACCGAGACGGTCGTTCCCGCGTCCCTGCTCGTCTATGACCCGCGGCAAGACCCGCTCGCCGTTTCTATTGTCGCGCGCGTGAGCGCGCAGCCACTGTCCGACCCCGAGGGTCGGTTCACATCCGACCCCGCTCAGTTCGTTCGCGCGCGCGATGACGTCACCCAGATCGCTGACTGGGTGCTGTCAGACACGACCGCGCGTGTTGGCCTCTGCCTCTCACCGATGATGCTTGAAGAGTGGCAACGCATCTCTGAGGGCTACAGCTTCGTCGGCGCTGAGGGCGAGACCTCGGTCAGCCCGAGCGACGACGTGCCGCAGGCCTATGGCCTGGCGCTCGAAACCATCTCCAGAGCCTTGGCGACGGGAAGGCTCGAAGTGCTCTCGCTCGGCTACAGCGACCCCGACCTTTCCGAGCTGAACGCTGCCGGACTCTTGGGTGATGTGACCACCCAGTACAGCATCGGTCGCTCACGGTCGGCCTCAGCGCTCGAGGCCACACCCTCAGCCGGTACCGCTCCGGCCGGGTTCGCGGTACCGCAGGACGCGCTCGCCGCGCTGGCGTCGACCGGTATCGAGTACGTGATCGTCAACCGATCCCGTGCCACGACGAAGGGCGACCCGGTGCCATCGGGCTCCTACCACACGTCCTCAGGCGACCTGGTCATCCTCGCGGCCGACACCGAGATCTCACGCTCGCTCGCTGCAAGTTCCTCCGCCGAGTTGAGACCCCTGGTCTTTGGCCGCTACGCGCGAACACAGGCAGGCGGATCCCTGCCTTTGTTGGTCGAGGTCGGTCCCGGCTCCCTTAAGCCAAGCCAACTCATCGCGAACGCGAAGCTGATCTCCGCGCAACGATGGGCCACCCTCGAGCTTCCTAAGACAAGTGCCGAGGAGGCCGACGGCAGGGTGAGGGTGAGGGCTCATCGTCGTGACCGGGATGCGCCTGCGGACTACTGGCGCACGGTCTCCGCAAGCCGGGCGTGGTCTCGCGCGCTCGTGTGGGCACTCGGCACGAATTACGAAGAGGCGCTGCGTGCGAATCGGAGTTCCCTCGTGGCTGAGAGCTCGGTGTGGTCCGGCTTCGGGGGCCAATGGACTCTCTCGGGAAAGGGCCTGACCTACGCCGCGAGTGCGCGAAGGTCAGCCGACCGGATCTTCGACCAGATCACGATGACGTCGAAGCCGATCACACTGGCGGGAGCGTCGGGCCGGGTTCCCGTGACGATCGTGAACGAGACTGACGAGCGTGTGCGCGCGAGGCTGACAATGCAGCCGGGGCCGTCGCTGGAGCTTCAACAAGGAACGAGCCGGATTCTGAGCCTCGAGCCCGGGGAGAATTTCGTCGAGATCCCCGTACTGCTCAACAACACCCTACAGGGAAGGTTGAGGCTTGGGTTGGAGGCCGGAGGAGTCGAATTCGAGAAGACCTCGGTGACGTTGCGTGCCTCGTATCTCGACCGGCTGGCGATCATCGCAGGGATCCTTGTCCTTCTCGCCGGTCTACTCGGCTACATCATCGTGAGAGTCCGGTCGGCAGAAGCCGATGCCCCGGAGGGTGAGGCGCGCTAAACTGGTACGATGCCGTTTTCGAACGGGGAGCACACGAAATGAAGCGCGCAATCATCATTCTTGCCGTCCTTGCCGTACTGGGCATCGTGATTTCGGACGCCTATCGGTACTCCACCTCTCAGCAGGCTTTGCGCTCCGCGACGTACGACCTTGCGACGTGGGCCGCGCAGAATGCGCCGCGAATGAGCCGGGACCAGGTCGCCGGTCAGCTCGCGGCGATGGGGACCCAGCGCGGCGTCGTCGTCTACCAGTACGGGCAGTCGGGACAAGGAATCCAGATTTGGACCCAGTCGACGGTACCGGACACCTACGTCGCGGGAACCCTCGTGAACGTGTTCAAGGGCATCGCCTTTTCCGAAGCGCTAGATGAACCCTTGGTCATCCAAGACTACCGAGAGGCCGGCATGCAGTGACGGCACCAGAAACGGACAGCAGGAAGCCGATGAGTCAGATCATCGTTTTCGACACCAACGTGCTGCTGGCCGACCCCAACTCGATCCTCTCCTTCCCTCGTGCCGAGGTCGTCATCCCGGAGACCGTACTCGGCGAGCTCGACAAGCTGAAGACCGCGCGAGTCGACCCTGACTTGAGGTTCAGGGGGCGCGAGGTCAGCCGCATGCTGTTCGAACTGTCCGAGGAAGGCTCGCTCGTCGAGGGTGTGGAGCTTCCCGATGGCGGACGGCTCAGAGTCGCACCATTCGAAACAGACTCCCCCCTCCCTGACGGGCTCGTCACGCGGAATGCGGATGACAGAATCCTCGCCACCGCCTTCCAGGTGTGCCGAGCCGCAGGTGAAGACTGCAATGTGCAGCTCATCACCAACGACCTGAACATGCTGCTCAAGGCTCAAACCCTGGGAATGTCGGTCGCCCGATACGGCGAAGGTGTCGAGGGCGGCTTCACAAAGCGCTACATCATCCGCCCCTTCCAGCGCTATCGCATCCCAATTGGAATCCTTGCTGTCGCGCTCGGCGTGTTTGCAG
>DATHUB010000077.1:0-15644 GCA_035462695.1 Coriobacteriia bacterium
CTCTTCAAGGAGTACCACGAGTGGCTGGGAGAGGTCGTGTGCTCGGCCAGACTCGCCGAGGAGATCGCCAGCCTGCCGGGTCCGTACGCGGCCCCCACCGGCCGCCTCTTCATCGCTCGAGACGCCAGCGGTGAACCCGCAGGGTGCATTGGAGTACGGCCACATGAGGGCGCACGGGCCGAGATCAAGCGACTGTACGTCCGGTCCACCGCGCGTGGCAGTCGACTGGGCAGCGCGCTCATAGCGACCGCCATCGAGGCGGCCCGAGAGCTTGGATATGCCGAGGCGCTCGTCACGACGCTCCCTGAGACGATGCCCGTCGCCGCAGGAATGTACGAGCGACTCGGCTTCACAGAGGTCGAGCCCTTCTTCGACCACAGCGGCGTCGGAGAGACCGTGCCCATGAAGTACCTGAGGCTGTCTCTCTAGTCACCTATCCGTCGCTGTACGTCGGCTTGATCGCGAAGCCGGTGAGACCGACAGGGCGCTCGTCGCCGGCTTCTACCTCGCTGACAGTGGCACGCTCGGGCCCGCTGCGCATCCAGGCAACAGCCTCGGCTACCTTCTCGGCGGGGCCCTCGAAGACGGCCTCTACGCGCCCGTCGGCCAAGTTGCGCACCCACCCGGCCAGACCGAGTCCCTCGGCCATCTCACGGGTGGATTCTCTGAACCATACGCCCTGCACGCGACCGCCTACGAACACCCTCGTTCGCACAATCGTCATCGCTTCCGGTCCCTTTCGACGCACGGGTATAGTAGGTGCGTTCCCTTTCAAGGAGTTCCCCTGTGCCCATCGTTCGCATCGATATCCAGTCGGGCAAAACGACCGCCTACACGCGATCGCTACTCGGGGGCGTGCGTATGGCGCTGACCGAGGCCTTGGGGGTTCCTGACGATCGAGTGATGCAGCGGGTCATCGAGACGCCTGCCGAGGACATAGACACGACCGACATCAAGTCCGACCGTCTCACCATCATCGAGATATCGATGCTGTCGGGACGCGGCCCCGAGCTGAAGGAACGGCTGTACAGCGCGATTGCCAAGCGGCTCGGGTTCGAGCCTGGTATCTCGGCGCACGACCTGATAGTCATCGTGCACGACCCTGCGGGTGAGTGCTTCTACCTGAACGGCGCCATTCAGTGCGACGTGCCCGGCCGCAAGGGGGACGACGGCAAGTGAGCGAAGCGGCAATCGAGAACGCTCGAATCAAAGAGCACCGGCCCTACACCGTCGGGGAGGAGATCGCCAACAGCGTCATCCACGGGCTCGGCATCGGACTCTCCATAGCGGCACTCGTGCTGCTCGTCGCGTTCGCAGTGCTTGCCGATGATCCGTACAAGCTCGCCTCGGCGATCGTCTACGGCGTCGCTCTCGTGCTTGAGTACACCGCGTCGACCCTCTACCATGCGTTTCCCCAGCCACGGGTGAAGCACGTCTTCAAGATTCTCGATCACTGCGGCATCTACCTGCTGATCGCAGGCACCTACACCCCGTTCTGCCTGGTCACGCTGAGGGACAGCGGGGGATGGCAGCTGTTCTTCGTGGTCTGGGGCCTGGCTCTCGGCGGCATTGCACTCGAGGCCTTCTGGACGTACCGGCCGCGCTGGCTTTCGGCACTCATCTACCTTGCACTCGGCTGGATCGTGGTGCTCGCGATCAAGCCGCTGGCTGCCGCACTGGAGCCTGCGGGTCTCTGGCTCTTGGTCGCCGGTGGGCTCGCCTACACGGTCGGCACCATCTTCTACGTCCTCAAGAAGGTGAAGTACATGCATGCCGTCTGGCACGTGTTCGTGCTGGCCGGTAGCGTGCTGCACTTCCTCGCCGTCCTGCTGTTCGTCATGCGCTAGGCGCCGGCCCGATTCATGCGGGGGCGATATCGGGTTTCGGCCGCTCCGGTCACTTCGAGCTCGGCAAGTCGGCATCGTTGTCGTATCCCCGCTGCTCCCAGTAACCGCGGTAGTTGCTGTCGTTTGAGACCTCGATCGAGGTGACCCATTTCGCCCACTTGTAGCCCCACTTGTCCTCGGCAACGACCTGGAACGGGTAGCCGCGCTCGGTGGGGAGATCCACGCCATTCATTTGATAGGCGAGGAGTATGTCTCGGTCGAGAACGAAGGAAAGCGGGAGCGAGGTCGAATAGCCGTCCTCGCATCGGAAGATGATGGTGCTGGCGGCCGGGTCATAAGAGGCCGCTTCGAGAAGGTCGCGCAGGAGCACGCCCTTCCAGAGGATATCGACACTCCAACCCTCCACGCAGTTGATCCGGACGACCTTCTCAAACTGCTCCCGGTCGATGGCTTGGTCATAGGTGAGCGAAAGTGGTTTCTCGACCTCGCCCAGGACGGAGAGCCGGTAGGAGTCGATGTCGACTTGCTGCGGGCCCTTGATCGAGTTCTCCCGGAAGTCGTCGACCGAGCCCAGCCGCTTGCCCTCGTACTCTTGGACTTCTGACGGCGCAAGCTTGGTCGTCCCCCCGCTGCCGCCCTCCTCGGACTCGGGACGGGAACACCCGCCCAGCATCGCCGTGAGAACGGCAGCGAGGAGCAGGGCGACACCGAGGTGCCTCAAATCACGGCGGCCGTTCATGCGAGTCTCACATTCTCGAGGTTGCCTTCACCGTCGACCATCACCAGACGATGGTTCCCGGTGTCGCAGACGAGCAGACCGCCGTCCACAGAGGCCACGCCCGCCGGCTCTCGTAGGGCTGCGCCCTCTCCGGCGTCGCCGCTCCACTTCGAGCAGGTCCGCAGGCGGGAGTCGACACGTTTCAGCCGGTCGTTGTACGTGTCGGCGACAGCGAGGTCTCCACGGTGCCACGCGACGTCCTCGCAGTGCTGAAGCCGGACCTCGTCGCCCGTGCCGTCGACGTCTCCGAAATCGAACAGACCAGTCCCCACCACCGTCGTCACGAGCGGCTCGGACTCGGCCCCCTCCAAGAGCCGGACAGCCGAGGACTCACAGTCCGCGAAACCAAGCAGACCGGAGCTGTGCGACACCCCTGTGGGCTGTGCGAGCAGGGCCTGGGATCCGCGGCCGTCGAGCACCTCTTCGGCGCCCCGTCCCGCAAGGAGGCTCAGTGTGCCGCCGGCAAGTTCGAGGTGCCACATCTGATGAGACCCGGCCATCGCCACCGCGAGTCCGCCATCGTAGGCGGCAAGCCCCCAGGGGGAACGCAGAGCGCGCTCAGTCGCCGGACCGAGCTCGATGCGGAAGTCAGCGATTTCTCCGGTGCCCGCGACCAGCTCGCGGGCACCTGATTCGAGGCGCCATATCGAGTGGCCCGCGCGGTCGGCGAGATACGCGACGCCGTCGAGAAGCGCCAGGCCCCGCGGTTCGGCGAAGCCCGGGTACTCTCGCACGACCGTTGCGCTTGGCCCGTCTACCCCCCACGCGCACTCCAGGACCCGGTGGTTGCCGGTGTCCGAGATCCACAGCGCGCCCCCCTCGCTCGCGGTTCTCGTTGGGAACCTCAGCGTGTCTCCGACCGGCGCCACCGAGTCAGGCCTGTGCTCCCTGAGCGCATCGGGGCGAAGCTTGTTCCGTTTGCGAGCGCGTTCGATCACGCCCTCCACGACCGCGGCCATCGCCTCGACATCGAACTCACCGGCCTGGACTCCGACGAGATAACCCTCCGGGTCGATCAGCGCGACGGTGGGCCATGCCTTCACCGCGTAGTCGTGCCACACCCGGAACTGGCGGTCGTTGATGACCGGGTGGTGGACTCCCAACCGCTCGCACGCTTGAACTATGCGGTCGGTCCTGCGCTCGCCGGGAAACTTGCCCGCGTGCACGCCGACGACCTCGAGCAGCCCTTCGAACCTCTCATGCAGCTGCCGAACACGCGGCAGCACGTGCATGCAGTTGATTCATCCGTACGTCCAGAAATCGAGCAGGACGACTCTGCCGCGCATCTCTTCCAGCCTCAACGGCTTGTCGACTCCGATCCAGTCGTAGCCCTCACGAAACTCAGAGGCGTGCACCAGGCGTGATGGCATTAGACTCATTCGCGGAACACTCCTCATCAAAGACGCCGACAGGTCTCGAGGGGTATGTTCCCGGCATCTCTCACAGGTGAAGGAGATCGACGTGGCTTCGGAGTACTCGGTGAAGGTGCTGTCCGTCGAGAGGTGTGGTCTCGACATCTTGAGCGTCCGCCTCGAGCGCCCAAAGGAGTACGCCTTCAAGTCCGGGCAGTGGCTTCGCGTGTTCCTCGAGACGGGCAGTGGCCGAGAGGCGCGCACGTTCTCGCACGCCTCCACCGGACAAGACGACTGGATCGAGTTCACCACCAGGCTGTCGGATTCGGCCTTCAAGCAGGCCCTCGGCCGAGTAGAGGCGGGCGACACCATCGCCGTCTCGGGTGCCGGGGGACGGCTGTCCCTTTCCCGCATCGGCGAGAAGGCGGCGTTCCTTGTTGGGGGAGTGGGGGTCACCCCGGTGCGGAGCCTGCTGCGAGAGGCGCTTCAGACGGGCAAGGTCTTCTCGGACGCCCTCGTGATCTATGGAAACCGCGATGACTCGTGCGAGCCGTACTTGGATGAGCTGCGCGAGATGGAGGGAATCGGCGTCCGGCTCGTGCGAGTACTCGAGCATCCCCGACCCGAATCGGGGAGTGAGAGCGGCTACATAACCGCCGAACTCATCGCGCGCTATGTCGATCCATCCGATGACCGGCCCTACATCATCGCGGGACCGCCGGTCATGGTGGACGCGATGGAGGCCGTGCTCGACGAACTCGGTGTGGGCAAAGAGCTCCGCATCATCGAAGCCTTCGGTAGTCGTCAGCCCGTGGGATGAGTCAGGGATTCCGCATGGAGGGGAAGAATCTTACAGATGGAAACCCCGCCCCAAAGGGCAGCATGACGAAAGGAGCTTCGTGATGGAACTGCTCGCGCGGACGTGTAAGACGGAACAGATGAACGCACAGCGACTTTTCGCCCGGTTCTTCGTGATATTCGGAGGGCTCTTCTGGATCTTCATGGCATGGGGCGCACAGTGGGCGTACAAAGGCGCGCCGTTCACCGAGGCGCTTGCCGGTGCCGCCATCTACGCGGCAGCGATAGCCGTGCTCTTCGTTGTCGGTCTCTTCTATGAGTACGTCGCCGCGCTGCTTCTGCTCGCAGGCGCCATCGGCGTAGTCGGTTTTGGGGTTGTGAGTGGCTGGGAGTCGGGGGTGTGGGCGACCGTGCTCTTCTTCTTCGTGCTGCCCATGCTCATAGCCGCCGCTCTCTACAGCATGGCGGCGCGTATGCAGAAGATCTGCAGCCTGCACGAGTAGTTGACAGCAAGCGAACCGGGGCGGAGGCCAAGGCCTTCGCCCCTCTTGACGTGACGGCCTTGACAGCAACGACCGCCTATCCGTCATAGGAGGCCGTTTATCGCCCACTATGCAAGCAAAACGAGCCGACGGTTACACTTCGCTGTAGAACGCAGCGCGGATGGCGCGGTGGACAGCGCCCTGACTCTCAGAAGAGATGGCCACACGTGTATGACCTGGAGGGGGTTCTCGGCCCCACGGTGATCCAGTTCGTTGAAAGCCATGTCGGCACTCTGCTGGCGTGGGATATCCTCGTTTACTTCCATCGCAATCCCGATGCGGTCCTCGACTACGAGGGACTCGCATCTCGTCTCGGCCGCCGCGTCGAGGAGCTGCGACCAGAGATCGATGCCCTGTGTGCAGGCGGAATCCTTCAGTGCGGTGGTGGCGTGATCAGCTACCGTCCCACCCCGGAGATGGAGGAGCAGGTCTCCGCGTTCGTGGAGTCCTGCCAGGACCGGGGCCGTCGACTGGCCCTCATCGCCCTCGTGTTGCACAGGATCAGCAAGGCGACCACGGAGTAGCGCCGATCGCTAGAGCTTGTCGGCGACCGTCACGTTCAGTGCCTCCGGATCGATGACCTCGAGAATCCTCACGCCGTCGGCCGACAGGTCGAGGTCCGGCCGATCGACGAGCTCGTTGCCGCCTGCGTCGTAGGCGAGACGCACGACGGGCGCGAGCGGATCGTCTCCGAGCCGGGCCACCACACCTACCGAGTGGTCGGACAGCCGAACGAGGCAGCCGACCGGGAACGCGCCGAGCGCATTGGCGAACAGCCGAGCGAACAGCGGGTCCAGCCTTGTGGTCGAGGCGTTGAGCAGCCGCACAATGGCCTGATCGGGCGTGACGGGATCCGAACCGTCAGTCGGGTAGACGTAGTTCTCGTACGCGTCGGCTATCGCCACCATGCGGCTGTACGGGTGGGTGACGTAGTCCGATGCCCTCTCGGGCCAGCCTCCGCCGTCCGCCCACATGTGGTGCTCGTAGGCGACGAGCATCGGTGCCGGGTCTTCCGGAGCGACGCGCTGTAGGATCTCGGCGCCAACCTGCGGGTGAGCGAGACGAGCGACATCCGCAAGTAGCGGGTCCTCCATGTCGAACGCGTTCTTCCCCACGTCGTGCAGCAGTGCCGACAGGCCGAGGGAAGCGAGACCTTCGTCCGGAAGTCCGAGACGGTGGCCGAGCACCAGGGCGTAGATCATGACGTTCAGCGAGTGGAGAAGCGCCTTCTCCGAGCTGCCGCGAATCGTCGCAAGAGCGAGCACTGCCGAGGGATCGGCGGCCAGCCGCTGCATGATGTTCGACACGAGCTCGGGCGTCTCCCCGAGGTCAGCCCGTCCGTCGGTCGAGAAGCGGGCCTGAAGCTCGCGCAGCGCCACTAGCGCACGCTGGTAAAGGGCTCGGTCCGCCTGACGCAGACGGTCGCGCTCCTCGATCTCCGGATCGTCCTCCTTCGCCAGTACGGACACCGCCACGCCGAGCACGGAGCGCGAAGCGAGTTCCGCCTTCACGTCGAACTCATCGTGGGGACGAGCCGCGAGGACCTCTGTGAGTCCGAGTGCATCACGCTGTGAGAAGGCAGGAAGCAAGGTCAGAGACTCGACCCCGTGGCTCTCGAACGCCTCTGCAACGGCTGCCGAGCCATTCACGTCGGGCGGGACCGGAACGCTCTCATGATAGAGGCCGCCCTGGTGCCAGTTGATGACGAGCGGGCCGTCGCCGGTCGCAGCGCCCACCGCGTGCACAAGGGCGGTCAAAGCGGCGGAATAGGCGGGGTGGGCTTCCGGATAGAGGCCCACTCCCCGGCGCGCCGCGGCAAGCGCCGCTATGACGTCGCCAACCTGTCTCATGCAGCGCCACCGGCCTGCGAGCGGTAAGCACGCGCGCGGTTCACGAGGTCTTGGATCTCACCGTGGCGCGCGCGCTTCATGAATCCGCGGCGCGTCGCCAGCTTGGACAGGGTTTCGTCTGCCACCGACCCGGGCAGCTGTGCCAGGGCGCCAATCAGCTCGACGACAACATCGAAGTCGTCGTTGTCGATGTCAATCTGGCCGAGCCGCTGCGAAACGAAGACCGCGGCAGCCGGACTAGCCGAGCGACCGAGCCCGCGCGCGGCCGCCAGGACGACTTCGGTGCTGGGATCCGACAGCGCCGCGCCGAGCATGCTCACCGCCAGCTCGGAGCCCGCTTCGCCGAGCCCGAGGGCGACTTCGCGCCGAGACTGCTCGTCGGGACGCAGCATGAGCAGGCCCAGGGTCTTTCGCGCGAATGGAGATCCCGACATCGCGAGACGCGCCGCGATGGGGGACAGCTGGTGCCACTGGGCGGTCAGCGCCTGGCGGCCGAGCGACTCTTCGAAACGGCCGCCGAGCAGCTGCTCCGCAATCGCGATTCCGGGCCCCTTGAGCTCGATCGCCGCCGACACCAGCGCGTCGTTGCCGGCACCCCGGGCGAGACGCAGGAAGTCGCGGCCGGCCGGCACGAGTGCCGGTTCATCGAGGAGCACCCGAACGAGAGCGCTCATGCTTCGCGGCCCCGTGGCTTCCGCCAGTGCGGCGTCGACCCGCTCGGGAAGCTCGGGCCAGTCCGACGATCGGACGTTCTCTCGCTTCGAGAGTTCGCTGAGGACGGTCTTCGCCAAGTCGAGGTCTCGCTGCTCGATGAGCAGGGGTACCATTCCCGACAGGCTTTCCATGCCCCGGCAGTACAGTGCGAAGTCTTGCTGCTGCCCGATGAGCGCCAACATCGTGCGAACACCGGATGCGCCCGCCTGCTGTCCGGATGCGACAACTGCGTCTCGGGCACCGGCGATTGTCTCGGCATTGAGCTGTGCGGCTTCGATAACCGCCTGATACGTGCGGTCGCGCTCCGCCAAGGGCGACTCGGCTGCGGCTTGTTCCCGCACCTCGATCATGTGCGTGAGAAACGCGGCCTCTTTTGGGGAGTGGCCTGAACTCGGAAGGAGAGCCTGCACTTCGGCTCGGACTTCGGCCGTCACCTGCTCGAGAGGAAGGCGCGTCAAAGCGTTAGAGAGCGACAGCATGTTCCTGCCGAACGCGCCGCCGAGAACCGATGCGGCAATCTCGTTGGACTCTAGCAGCGCGAACATCGCGCCGGTGAGGTCGCGGGTAGGCCCGTCGTCGAGAGCAAGACCGATGAGCACGTCCTTGCTGTCAGAGTCCTGCGCGACGAACGCTTGCGCCAAGGCCGCCAGAAGTCCTCCGAAGCCCGAAGGGCCACTCACTCGGACGAGCTCCATCAGACTCTCCTCGAACGAGCGAGGGTCTCCGGCAGCCGCTCCGGCAAACCATGCCGCGAGCTTCGCGGGATCCTGCGACAGGTCCCGCAGAAATTCGTCGGTATCCTGACCGTCCTCGTTCAGCATCGGGTCGATGATCGTGAGCTGCACTTCAGCGAGACGAATGTTGGTCACGCCCTCGCGTGCCAGCATCTCGGAGAGACCGACCGCCGAGGTGTCGGACGAGAGCATGAGCGCCGACAGGAGCGCGTGAGTCTCTTGTGCAGTCGCGGAGGGCGAGAAGGTCACACTGGCGACTCCGGCGGCCTTCAGCTCGGTGATCAGATCCTCGACTCCGGCGGCGTTCTCGCAGATCGGCTCGCCATCAAAGGTCAGTCCGTCGCGGTCGACCACCAAGGAGAGTTCGGCAAGGCCGTCGGCGAAGACGGCATCCAGAGTCTTCACGACGGCATCCACCGACTGCTGCGGTATCGGGCTTGTTGGAGGATAGAGACGCAAAGACTTGCCGGCGCTCGAAATCGCCCGCACGACTCTCTCTATCCCTGCGATACGTGCTGTTGCTGCTGCCACGTGGCTCCCCCGGATTCTCGTGTAGATTCGCCCCGTCTCAGCTATGTATCGGGCAGGCGGGCCGGTTCGTTTAGCGTCGAGCGCCGCGAATATGCATTGTGACCAGCATGGAAGCAGCAGTTTTCGTTTCCATGTGACCGCGACTGGTAATCTAGTCGCCATGGGCAGCGTTACCTTCGATATCGCTTTCATCGTCGTTCTGGTGGCGCTCAACGGCTATTTTGCTGCGGCCGAAATAGCGCTGATCAGTGCACGCCGAGCCGCTCTCAAGCAGCGCGCCGCGGAGGGTTCGCGGGGCGCGCAGACCGCAATCAGCCTGACGGACGACCCGTCGCGGCTCCTCGCGACGATCCAGGTGGGTATCACGCTCGTCGGCTTTCTCGCCTCGGCGTCGGCGGCGGTCTCGCTCGCCAAGCCCATGCAGGCGTGGCTTGAGGGGTTCGGCATTCCGTGGCTTTCGAGCGTGGCAGCTGGCCTTTCCGTCTTCCTTGTGACCCTGATGGTCTCCTACGTCACGCTGGTCTTCGGCGAACTCGTTCCCAAGCGGCTCGGCCTTCAGCGCGCGGAGAATGTCGCCGTGAGCGTCGCTGCACCGGTGATGTTTGTGGCGCGCATTGCTGCACCCCTCGTCTGGGTTCTCTCCCACTCGACCACGCTGGTGGCCAAGTTGTTCGGTGTGAAGGGTGACGCAGGTCGCCCTGGCGTGTCCGAAGAGGAAATCAAGCTGTTGGTAACCGAGCAGGGCTCGCTCCTCGACGAGGAGAAGCGAATGATTCACGAGATCTTCGAACTCGGCGACACGGTGGCTCGGGAGGTCATGGTCCCGCGCGTCGACATGGTTCTGGTCGAAGACACAGCGACGGTCAGAGACGCCGCCGACATCATGCGAGGCACCGGCTACTCTCGGCTACCCGTCTACCACGAGGACCGCGATCGTATCGTCGGGGTCACGCTCCTCAAAGACCTCGTACTTCCTCTGTCCGAGGGGCTCGCGGATGATCTGGTCACCCACCACATGCGCGAGCCGGTGTACGTGCCCGAGACCAAGGGCATCTTGCCGCTACTCGCCGAGATGCAGACACACCGAAATCAGGCGACGATCGTCGTGGATGAGTACGGGGGCACGGCCGGGATGGTGACCGTCGAGGACATTGTCGAGGAGATAGTCGGCGAGATCGCCGATGAGTTCGACCGTGACCGGCGCTACATCACTCAGACCGCGCCCGATCAGTGGGTCGTCGAGGGTCGGCTCCCGATCGAAGATGCCTTGTCGATGGGCCTTCCCGTGACGGAGTCCGACGAGTATGAGACTGTAGCTGGGTGGATCTTGGCAGAGATTGGACGCATACCTCAGCCTGGAGAGCGTTTCGAGAAGGACGGCTACCGGTTCCGGGTTCAAGCAATGCGCCGGAGACGGATTGCCAGGTTGCAGGTAACGGCGCCCGCAAAGAGCGGGAGGAGCGAGGATGTCTCGCATCAGTGAGTCGTGCGGCCCTGAGTCCTGCGTTCTGAGGAGAACGACACCCGATTCGGGCAGCAAGGGGGGTTCGGCGGAGACCGGTACTGCTGCTCCACCTGCGTCGCCACCGTCGCCTCCGCAGTCACCGCCCTACTCCCCAGCGCCTCCCCCGGAACCTCGCGGGCCGCGCAGAGGCAGAGGTGCGGTCGCCGGCATTGTGCTCATCGTCGTCGGGGCGATAGCGTTGGCAGGCCAAGTCATCCCAGGTCTCGCCTGGTGGAGTCTGTGGCCTCTCATCATCGTGATCGCCGGGCTCGTCCAGGCGTTCACTCCCGGCCGAGACGGCTGGAGTGTCGACCGGCTGTTCGATGGCTTCGTGACCGTCGCCTTCGGGCTCGTCGTACTGTCGATCACCACGGGCTACGCCGGATTCGGCGTCGTGTGGCAGATCATCACGCTGTGGCCGGTTCTGCTCATCGCAATCGGGCTCGATCTGCTCGGCAAAGGTCTCCACATGACGTGGATTCGAGCCCTCGGCTCTGTCCTCGTCATCGCAGCTCTCGCATACGCCGTTGCCGTCAACGCGAGCGGCGTGGACAGTGTCGCGTTCACCGATATGGGTGGCGCTGCAAACGGCGAGATTACCGAGCCCGTTGCCGGAGTGCAGGAGGCGGAGCTCACCGTTGACGCGGGAGTGGCCAATGTCACGCTCAGCGATGGGCAAGACCTAGTGAAGGCCGAAGCCGTTTCTCCTTGGGGAACGCCTGACTTCTCCGTCGTGCGCTCGGGGACCTCGGCTGACGTGAAGCTGTCGCTCGGCGGCGCCGACAACGTCCAAGTGTGGCCGGGCGGCCCTGATGCCCGGCTCAACGCCGAGTTATCCGATTCAGTTCTGTGGGACATGCACGTGAACACCGGCGTCTCATCACTCCGAGCGGACCTCCGCGAAGTGCCGGTGCGCTCACTTGAGCTCAAGCCGGGTGTTGCCGACTGCAACGTGACGCTCGGCGACGTGCCGACCGGGGTCGACGAGTCGCAGGTGCTCGTGAAGTCCGGCATTTCCTCGGTCACGCTCAGTATCCCGTCGGATGTAGAGGCCCGGGTGGAGTCCGACAGCGGTCTGACCGGGCACAACATCGACAGCAGCCTCAGCTCTCTTGGCTCGGGCGTCTGGGAGACATCGGGTTTCGACGACGCGAAGAGCGCGGGCGTGGGTGTCTGGCTCATCACAGTGAAGTCCGGCATCGGCTCGGTCAACGTCACTACCTATTAGGAGGTCCCCGTGGATTCTCACGACCGCCAGAACGACTGGACCGTCGTCGCAGCGATCGCTCTTATCGCTTTCGGCGTCTGGTTCCTGCTTGGAAACATCTTCGGTAGCTGGTGGCAGGAGGCGCTGCAGCAGGCTTTCCGCATCGCCTGGCCGATCGCCTTCATCGCACTCGGCGTGCTGCTCTACATCGGTTCGTCGCGCGGAAGCGGGCGAGTCGGCAAAGCGGGGACGCGGCTGTATCGCTCCCGAGACGATCGGATGATCGGCGGCGTGATGGCCGGAATCGGCGACTACTTCGGCGTTGACTCCACCGTTGTGCGCGTTCTCTTCGTGATCTTGGCCCTCGTCACGGGCCTGTGGCCGGCGGTCCTGTTCTACCTGATTGCCATGATCGCCATCCCCGAAGCGCCCGCCGGAAGCGGCGTTCAACCTCCCGTCTGGCCGCAGTCTCCTCAGCCGCCAGTCTCGCCTCCACCCCCAGGAGGGGAATGGACTCGGACGGGATGGCCACACACCGGCAACGAGACGGTGCAGACGCCTCCGCCACCTCCGGCGAGCGACGCCGGCGACGAGGCCCCTCCGTCCGCGCCGGGACCCGCATAGAGCTAGAAGGGTGACCATGGAACTCCAGCCGGCACCGGCGACCCGCGTCGGCGACGTCGTCGACGCGCACGTCCACCTGTTCACGGTGGGTCTTCTCGAGGAGTTCCTTGAGAAGGACCCGAATCCGAACCCTCGCTTTCGCGAGGCGCTGAAGAGCCGGCGCTTCGGACGTCGTAACGACGTACTGCCGGAGATGAGCCCCGAGCAGGCGGCGTGCTGGTACGTCGAGCGCCTGGAGGCGTCCGGCGTCGCCAAGGCGCTCGTCGTCTCCGTGATCCAGGACAACCAGTGGACCCGGGAGTTCATCACCCAGGCCCGGGGACACGTCCACGCGCTCTGCTACATCGATCCTCGGGACCCGGACGCGCCAAGGCTTCTCGAGGCCGAGATGAACGCTGGCTTCCGGGGCGTGAAGTTGTTGCCGGTGAACCGGTGCTATCACCTCTCGGACCCCGCCTGCAGGCCGTTCTTCGAGAAGGCCTCGGAGCTGAAGGCGAACATCATCGTCCACTACGGCGTATCGGTGGACCCCACTGCAGACCTGCGCTACGCGGACCCGCTCGACCTGTCCCCGGTCGCGCGCGACTATCCGGACATCACATTCGTGATAGCGCACTTCGGTGCAGGCTGGTTCGAAGAGGTGCTCAAGCTCGCGTACGCGCGGGGCAACGTCTGCGTGGACTCCTCGGGTACGAACAACTGGCGAGATTTCATGCCGTACGAACTGAGTCTCGAGGACATCTTCCGGCGCTCCATCGGCGCCCTCGGCCCCGAGAGAGTGATGTTCGGCACCGATAGCGGGACAACCGCTCCTTACCGCACGTGGATCAAGTATCAGCAGGTACGCACTCTGGAGGAGATCGGGTTGTCCGAGCACGACACGGACCTGATCCTGCGAGCAAACGCTGTCCGCATATTCCGACTCGACGAACCCGCAGGCTAATCGTCCCGCCGATCCGCGGCGGGTACTCGGGCCCAGGAGGCACTGCAATGAGCGCGGACAAACCGGTTGCACCGGCGAGTGACTACGACGAATTCGTGAACTGGCAGGCACGACTCGAGCGCGAGGCACCACTCTTCCGACGCCTGTTCGACGAAGCCGGGGTCCGAAGCGTCATCGACGTCGGTGCCGGCAGCGCGCGGCACTCAGTCATGTTTGCGGAGTGGGGCCTGGCGGTCGACGCTGTCGACCCGGACGATTCGATGCTCGCGCGCGCGGAGGAGAACGTCGCCGAGCACGCCGAGAAGATCGCCGAGGCGGGCGGCGAGCTGCGCCTCGTTCGCGCGGGCTTCACGGAGCTCATGGCTCACGGACTCGGTGAGGCGGATGCGCTCGTTTGCACGGGCAACGCGCTGCCTCACGTAGGGGGTCACGAGGGCCTGCGTCGCACCCTCGCCGACTTCGCGGCCGTACTCAGTTCCGGCGGAGTCATCGTGCTGCATCTGCTCAACCACGCTCGCCTGCTCGAGAAGAAGCCGAGAGCGATTCCGCCTGTCGTACGCGACACGCCGGAGGGCACGAAGGTCTTCCTGCGCGTGATCGACTACCCGGCGGGGGACGAGTACCTCGACTTCGACTTCATCACACTGGTCCGCACGCCCGAGAACGAGTGGGTCACCACACATCGCCGATCGCCTCACACGTCGCTTCCGGCGTCCTTGCTGCAGCGAGAGCTGGAGGCTGCGGGATTCGAGAGCGTGCAGCTTCTTGGAGGTCACGACGGCCACCCGCTCACCGATGCAGACGAGAGCTTGATCGTGGTGGCGAGGAAGCGCTAGTCGGCGCCCTCTCGGCGCTCAGCCGTTATTGAGCCGAGCAGGCAGGCCCGCTCGAGCGCGCCATCGCATGCGTGCGTGGGGAGCTGGATCCCCTCGGGCAGGCAGTCGGGCGCTTCAGGGCCTGTCAGCGCCGCATAGAGATGGCAGAGCGGAAGGCCCGCCACGTTCTGGTAGCACTCGCCCGCTGATACCTGGGCCACTTGGCCCTCGATGTTGTAGGCGCCTGCACAGCCCATGAACTCGCCCATGGCCATCCACGCCTCGATCTGGCAGTCAGTGAGGGACTTCATCTGAACGTCTGTGGTGACGGCAAATGTGCGAGGCGCGTCGTCGTCCGGGCACAGCATCGCCACACCGGTCACGACTTGATGAGTCCTCCCGGACAGTGAACGCAGCATCCTCCACGCGTCGGACACGTCTCGCGGCTTACCCAGGACCTCCCCGTCGTGAACGACGATGGTGTCGAAGGTGAGCACCAGGGCATCCTCGGCCAGCCCCTCGTCGCGCGCGGCAACGGCCTTCTCGGCAGCAAGATGCGACGCGAGCTCCTCGGGTCGCTCGGCGAGAGGGGAGTCGAGATCTTCCGGTGTGTCGACCGCAGCCGTCTCGAAGGGGAGACCCAGCCACGACATCAGCCGCCTCCGTCGCGGGGAGAGCGACGCGAGCACGATGCGCTTGGCGGGTCTATGCGATGCGGAGTGAGGGGCTGTCATTGGCGCATCATACCCGAGCGCGGCGGGTGGTCTGAGCAGGGCGGCAGCTGCGTATAATGCCAGTGCGTGAAGTGCAGGCCGTGACTGGAGGGGGAGTGGCATGGCCCGGACGCGCGACACGGTTGCTCCCACGGTGATCGAGCGCTTCGTCAAGTCGCTGGTGGTCACCGCGAAGTCCGTCGTTCTCTATCCTCCTCACAGCAACGTCCCGCTGGAGACTGCCGAGAAGGCCGCCGCCCTGCTCGGCGAAGCTCTACAGGAGCGCTCCGAAGTACGATTGACTATCGCTCCCGACGGGATATGGCATCGCAACGCGAGGCTCTTCTCGGACAACGAGGCGTATAGCGCATTCGCCGCGGACCTATACGAACGGCAGCTCGCCGACGTTCGCTTCCATGCGGGGATGTCCCCGGCAGACCTCGTCGCATTCCTGTCTCTCCTGAACTACTCCCCCCAGGCGGCGCAGGCCGCGGGTGGCTTCGAACGCCGCCTGTGGGAACGCGGAGTCACCTCCATCACCGTCACGCACCGGCCACCTGACGCGCCGACATCTCCACCGGCCGGATCGGATGAGGCTGTCGCCTCGGTGCCGGCCCGCATACTCTCCGCCGAGGAGGTGGAGGAGCTTGTGGAGCGGCTTGCCGAGGAGTCCGATCCCGAAGTACGCAGAA
>DATHUB010000078.1:0-14957 GCA_035462695.1 Coriobacteriia bacterium
CCTCAATCCGGACATCGGCACCCATGCGCGCGAGTTCGTCGGCGAACATGAACCGGTTCTCGAAGACGTTCTCGGTGATGACGGAGGCTCCATCCGCCAGCGCGAGCAGGGTCATGAGCTGAGCCTGCATATCCGTCGGAAAGCCCGGGTACGGCAGTGTCTGAATGTCGACCGGGTGGGGACGTCCATGAAGTTCGATGGTTGCCCCATCGGCAACGACCTCAACTGAGCAGCCTGCCTCGCGCAGCTTGGCGATCACGAGGCCAAGGTGTGTGGGATCGAAACCGGTCACGGTCACCCGTCCGCCGCAGAGAGCGCCGGCAACGAGCAGCGTTCCTGCCTCGATACGGTCACCCACGACGCGGTGACTGGCAGGGTGAAGCTTGTCCACGCCCTCTACAACGAGGGTTGGCGAGCCTTCACCGCTGATGCGGGCGCCCATGGAGACGAGGAAGCGAACGAGGTCCTCGATCTCAGGCTCGCGCGCGGCGTTCTCGATGGTCGTCGTCCCGCTGGCCAAGACCGCAGCCATCAGAAGGTTCTCGGTCGCGCCTACGCTAGGGAACTCGAGAGTCACATCCGCGCTGTGCAGCCCGTTGGAAGGAGCCTGCGCGTGAATGTATCCGTGCCCCAAAGTCACCGTAACGCCGAGGTGTTCGAGTCCCCGGATGTGCATGTCGATCTTGCGAGATCCAATGTTGCAGCCCCCCGGCATCGCCACTCGTGCTTCGCCGAAACGTGCCACCAGCGGACCAAGCACCGCGATCGACGCCCTCATCTTGGCGACGAGTTCGTAGGGGGTCTCGATGCCCGTGAGCGAGGAGGCGTCGATGCTCAGGGCATGATCGTGGCGCACGACACGTGCCCCCAGGTGCTCGAGCACCTCGGTCATGATGTCGACGTCCGCGATGTCAGGGACGTTGCTGATATGGGAGGTGCCCTCGGCAAGCAGCGAGGCAGCCATGAGTTTCAGTGCGGAGTTCTTGGCGCCTTCAACTCGGACTTCTCCGACGAGGCGTTGCCCCCCACGAACGATGATGGATTCCATGCGTGTGAGCATACAGTAGCGCTCCGTCTAGACCGCTCGCCGTCACGCTCCCGTGACCTGAGCCAGGAATAGGAAACGGGGCGGACCCGAAGGTCCGCCCCGGCACGTACTATCAGTACCCGTGTTACGAGCGGGCCTTATCGGCCGCCTTGACTTGCATCTCGCACCACTGCAGATCACGTTCGCACTCGGAACGCTCGTCGGCGGCGTCCTTGGGCAGGTTCGCCATGCGCTCGCGTACCCGCTCCAGCGACTCGAGGGCGCGCGCCTTGTCGATCTGAGACGCGGCGACCGCGGCGTCGGCCAGGATGATGACCTTGTCCTCGTGCACCTGCATGTAGCCGCCGGAGACTGCGAATGTCTCCCAGTCACCAGGGCCCTCGCCGATCTTGAGGCGTACCTCGCCCGGCGCCAGCGTCGTGACGAGCGGCGCGTGGAGCGGCAGGATGCCGACCTCACCGGTCGTCGTCATGGCAACCACCATCAGCACTTCGCTGCTGTAGACGATGCGCTCAGGAGTAACGATCTCGCATAGGAGTGTTCTCGCCATAAGAGGTCCTTACGCCGTCGCCTTCATGGTCTCGGCCTGCTCGAGGGCCTCTTCGATCGTGCCGACGTAGCGGAATGCCTGCTCGGGCACGTCATCGTGCTGACCGTCCACGATCTCGGCGAAGCCGCGAATCGTGTCCTCCAGCTTGACGTACTTGCCGGACATGCCGGTGAACTGCTCGGCGACGAAGAACGGCTGCGAGAGGAACTGCTCGATCTTGCGGGCACGCGAGACGGCGAGCTTGTCCTCTTCGGACAGCTCGTCCATGCCGAGGATGGCGATGATGTCCTGGAGGTCCTTGTAGCGCTGCAGGACTCCCTGAACGTCACGCGCCACACGGTAGTGCTCCTCGCCGACCACGTCGGCCGAAAGAGCGCGCGAGGTCGAGGAGAGCGGGTCGACCGCGGGATACAGGCCCTTCTCGGCGATACCACGCGAGAGAACGGTGGTGGCGTCGAGGTGGGTGAACGCCGTGGCCGGTGCGGGGTCGGTGAGGTCGTCGGCCGGAACGTAGATCGCCTGGACCGAGGTGACCGAACCGGTCTTGGTCGAGGTGATGCGCTCCTGCAGCTCGCCCATCTCGGTCGCCAGCGTCGGCTGGTAACCAACGGCGGACGGCATACGGCCGAGAAGTGCGGAGACCTCAGAGCCGGCCTGGGTGAAGCGGAAGATGTTGTCCACGAAGAAGAGCACGTCCTGGCCCTGATCGCGGAAGTACTCGGCGGCGGTCAGACCGGCGAGACCCACGCGGAGACGCGCTCCGGGAGGCTCGTTCATCTGGCCGTACACGAGGACCGTCTTGTTGATGACGCCCGACTCGCTCATCTCATTGAAGAGGTCGGTGCCCTCACGGGTGCGCTCACCCACGCCGGTGAACACGGAAGTACCACCGTGTGCCATGGCGAGATTGTTGATGAGCTCCATGATGACGACCGTCTTGCCTACACCGGCGCCGCCGAACAGGCCGGTCTTGCCGCCCTTGATGTAGGGCTCGAGCAGGTCGATGACCTTGATGCCGGTCTCGAAGATCTCGGTGGTCGGCTCCAGCTCTTCGTACGCCGGTGCGGATCGGTGGATCGGGTAGTACGCCTCGGCATCCGGAGCTTCCTTGCCATCGACGGGCTCGCCGATGACGTTCAGGATGCGGCCGAGAGTCGAGGGACCCACGGGCATCTGAATGGCTGCGCCGGTGTCGATGGCGTCTGAACCCCGCTGCAGGCCGTCAGTCGACGACATCGCGACAGCGCGGACCTGATTGCCGGCAAGGTGCTGCTGCACCTCGGCGATAAGGCTCACGTGACCGATGGGCGTGTCGACGTCGACCTTGAGCGCGTTGTAGATCGCGGGGATCGAATCGGCCGGGAACTCGACGTCCAAGACCGGACCGACCACGCGAACGATACGTCCCACGTTCATAGGTGCGTCCTTTTCGTTCGGTGCTGCCATCTAATCCTCCAAGGCGGCTGCGCCACCGATGATCTCGCTGATCTCGGTGGTGATGGCCGCTTGGCGTGCCCGGTTGTAGCTCCGGGTCAGGGTGGTGATCATCTCCGACGCGTTGTCGGTAGCCGACTTCATCGCCTTGCGCCGGGCACCGTGCTCCGCCGCGGCAGACTCCATGAGCGCGCGGAAGATGAGGGCCTCGACATAGCTCGGCAGAAGCGCGCCGAGAACATCCTCGGCGTCCGGCTCGAACACGTACTCGGCCGATACGTCGGAAGACGCGGCGGCCTCGTCGAGCACGTTTGGCGAAATCGGAAGCAGCTGATGAAGCTCGGGGGACTGCTCCGCGACGTTGACGAAGCGGTTGAAGAGAACGACGACCTCGTCGACCTCGGCCTCTGAGTACGGCCGAATCACGTGGCTCGCGATCGCCTTCGCGTGCTCGAACGTCGGCTTATCTGAGATGTCGCGGTAGACGGCTGTCGGCTGGATGCCGCGATACATGAAATACGCAGCCGCCTTCTTGCCCACGGTGACCAAATCCACCTGGACACCCGCTGCCTGCTTCTCTCGCAGGTAGTTCTCGGTAAGGCGAAGGATAGTGCTGTTGAATGCACCGGCCAGGCCACGGTCGGACGTGATCGCGATGGCGACCACGCGCCTGCGCTCGTCCCGCACTGCGAGCAGCGGGTGAGCGGCGCCCTTGGCGTAGCGGGTTACGTTGCCCAGCAGCTCCATCATCGCGAGCGCGTAGGGACGCGCCGACTCGATGCGCTCCTGAGCGCGCTTGATCTTCGCCGTCGAGACCATCTCCATGGTGCGCGTGATCTGCCGCGTGCTATGCACGCTGGTGATCCGCTTCTTGATGTCTCGAAGGTTGGGCATCTATGCGTCCCCTAGCCCTCGACCACGAACTGAGCCTTGAACTCCGTGAGCGCCTTGGCGAGAGCCTCGGACGTCTCATCAGAGAGCTTCTTCTCCGCGAGGATCGACTTGCTGATCTCGGGATAGGCAGACTCCACGAACTGCAGGAACTCGTCGCGGAAGCGCTGGACCGAATCGACCTCGAGGTCGTCGAGGAAGCCCTTGGTGCCCGCGAAGATCGCCATGATCTGGCGCTCGACCGGCATCGGGACGTAGCGGCCCTGCTTGAGCAGCTCAACTAGGCGGGCGCCTCGGCTGAGCGTGTTCTGCGTCGACTTGTCCAGGTCGGAACCGAACTGAGCGAACGCGGCGAGCTCGCGGTACTGCGCGAGGTCGAGACGCAAGCTACCGGCGACCTGCTTCATCGCCTTGATCTGCGCGTTACCACCGACTCGCGACACCGAGATGCCGACGTTGATGGCCGGGCGGACGCCCTGGAAGAAGAGGTCCGTCTGAAGGAAGATCTGGCCGTCGGTGATGGAGATGACGTTGGTCGGGATGTACACCGACACGTCACCGGCCTGGGTCTCGATGACCGGAAGCGCCGTCAGCGATCCGGCGCCGTTGGCGTCGGAGAGCTTGACCGCACGCTCGAGCAAGCGGCTGTGCAGGTAGAAGACGTCACCCGGGTAGGCCTCGCGTCCGGGAGGACGGCGAAGGGTGAGTGACATCTGGCGGTACGCGACGGCCTGCTTGGAGAGGTCGTCGTAGATGCACAGAACGTGGCGGCCGGGGTTCTCGGCAGAAGCCGGCTTCCCATCGGCGCCGTTGTACATGAAGTGCTCGCCCATGGCGCATGCGGCCATCGGGGCGATGTACTGCAGCGGCGCGGCGTCGGATGCGTTCGCGGCGACGACGATGGTGTAGTCCATCGCGCCGTACTGCTCGAGCACCTCTACGAGTCCGGCGACGGTCGAGGCCTTCTGACCGATCGCGACGTACACGCAGATGACGTCCTTGCCCTTCTGATTGATGATCGTGTCCACCGCGACGGCGGTCTTGCCCGTCTGGCGGTCGCCGATGATCAGCTCGCGCTGGCCACGCCCGACCGGGATCATCGAGTCGATGGCCATGATGCCCGTCTGCATCGGCTCGTGCACTCCCTGGCGCTCGATGACGCCCGGAGCGCGGAATTCGACGGGGCGGTAGCCCTCGGCCGAGATCGGGCCCTTGCCGTCGATCGGTTCGCCGAGCGGGTTGACGATGCGGCCGAGCATGCCGGGGCCCGAGGGCACCTGCACGACGCGACCGGTGGTGCGGACGGTGTCGTTCTCCTTGATGGCCGAGTACTCGCCCATCAGAACGGCGCCGACTTCGTTCTCGTCGAGGTTCAGTGCCATGCCGAAGACGGTGTGGCCGCCCTGGCCAACGAACTCGAGGAGCTCGCCTGCCATGGCGCCCTTCAGGCCGTCACAGCGGGCGATACCGTCGCCGAGCGTCATGACGGTTCCGACCTCGCGCACGTCGATCTCTGGTTTGAACGTCTCGAGCTGCCTTCTCAGCACATCGCTGATGGCGTTTGCGTCGATCTGGGTCACTTATGCCTCACCTCCCTGCGATGCGGTCGTCAGTGTGGCGCGCATCGTGTCGAGCTGAGACGAAAGGCTCCCGTCGAGCACACGCCCGGCGACGTTGATGCGGATACCGCCGAGAATGGATGCGTCCACGCGCTCGCGAAGCGAGACGGGGCGATTCAAAGCGGCGGCCAGTTTCTCGGTAAGCGATGCACGTAGGGCATCGGTCAGCGCGATTGCGGTCGTCACCTCGGCGACGACGACACCACGCTTTGCCTCGGCGACCTCGCCGAAGCGCTCTGCGATCTGTGCGAGCGAACCACCGTGGCCTCGCTCGACAGCGACCGTCGCGATGGCGACGGCCTCGGGCGCGACCTTGCCCGCGAAGAGATCGCCCATGATGGCGCGCTTCTTCTCGGTGGGCAGGGCCTGGTCGGCGAGCGCATCGCGGAGCTCCACACTGCCACGGACCGTCTCGACGATCGTGCGAAGGCCGGCGTCGACAGCGTCGACGTCGCCGGCAGCTTCAGCGAGCTCGAAGAGCGTCCGTGCGTAGGTCCCGATGGTCTCGCTAGTTGTCATTAAGGCCGCCCACCTCTGACATGTACTGCTCGATCAGCCGCGCGTGCTCCTCGGCGGACAGCTGTGCGCCGATGATCTTGCTCGCGACAGCCACCGACAGCTCGGCAACCTGAGCCTGAAGGTCGGCAGCTGCAGCCTTCCTCTCGGCCTCCATGGCCTCGTGGGCTTTGGCAACCAGCACCGCGGCTTCCTCGTTGGCCTTGGCAACGATTTCGTCCTTCATCGCGTCAGCGACCTTGCGGCCCTGCTCGATGACCTTGGACGCCTCGCCGCGGGCCTCGGCCAGCTGCTTCTTGTAGTCCTCCATCAGACGCTCGGCCTCGATCTTCGTGGCCTCAGCCTTCTCAAGAGACTCGTGAATGCGGCTGGCGCGAGACTCGAGCATCCCGAGAATCATCGGGAAGGCGAACTTGTACAGCAGGAAGAACAGGATGATGAAGGCGACCCAGGTCGGCCACAGCGTGGCAGGGTTCGGGTACACAGCACCGAGGCTGGCCCCAAAGCTTTCGCCAGCCTCCGCGGCGCCTTCGGCAGCCTCAGTGGCAAATGCCATTTCAGTAAAGAACACTTAGGTAACCTCCGTCCTTCGGTTCGGTCCGCCCGATTACAGGAGGAACGTGAGGACGAAGCCAAGCAGCGCGAGGGCCTCAGTGAAGGCGATCGCGATGAACATGGTCGTCTGGATACGACCAGCCATCTCGGGCTGGCGGGCCATGGCCTCGAGGGCTTTACCGCCGACGATACCGATACCAACGCCCGGTCCGATGGCGGCAAGACCGTAGGCGAGACCCTTGCCGATGGCGACGAGACCTGCTTCCACTACTTCCTCCTTCTGTTTCGAAAACCGTTTCGGCTTTCTGTTACGAAATTGACCGGCTCAGCACGAGTCGGAAAGAACCTTGTTTGGCCTAGTGCTCGGAAGCGTGCACCGAACTCTGGATGTAGACAGCGGTGAGAATCGTGAACACGTACGCCTGAATGAAGGCCACGAAGATCTCGAACGCATACATGATGATCAGGAACAGCATCGATACAGTGCCAACGGCGAAGTTCGCGACTGAGAACTGTCGCATGAACAGCACGACGAACGCCGAGAAGACACCGAGGATGATGTGTCCGGCGTACATGTTGGCGAAGAGTCGAACCGACTGCGTAAGCGGCCGGATGATGAACGTCGAGATGAACTCGAGCAGGAAGATGTAGGAGCCGAGTCCGATGCGGCCGGCAAGCGGCATCTCGCGCACGCCGGAAGGAATCAGGCTCTTCATGTAGCCGAAGAAGCCGTTCTTCTTGAAGCCCACGAAGACGAACACGACCCACACGATGAGAGCCAGAGCGACGGTCGCACCCATGGTGCCGGCGAACGGCTTACCACCGGGAACGAGGCCGTAGATGTTCGAAACGAGAATCATGAAGAAGAAGGTGCCGAGGAAGGCCGTGTACTTGGGGCCGTCCTTGGGGCCGATGACGTCGATCGCCATGTCCCGAATGAACTCGACACCCAACTCGATCATCGAGACGAACTTGCTCGTCGGCGCGAGATCCGTGACCTTGCCACTCTCGACGGCGAAGCTCATGCGCTTCTGCTCGCGGCGTGCTACCAGAAAGAAGATCACGAACACCGTTAGCGTGGCGATGACCAGCCAGACAACGTAGTTCGTGAGCACGAGAGCGCCAACGGGCGGGCCCTCATAGTGCATATCGTTGTACGGCAGCACCGAGAGCTCGTGAACGAGCTCCTCAATCTTATCCGGCAGCTGCTCCATGGGATTCACGCGTCCGACTCCCTCCTACTGGCGCGCATCGACGGACGGCCGCTTCTTCAGCACGCCCGCGTATCGCACGATTTCAATCGCGTACAGAACGAGAAAGCCGCCCGCAAGAGCAAATGCGAACGGCTTGAAACCAGAGTATGCGTACTTCTTGTACGCCCAGAGGACCACAGTGACGGCAGCGAGCCGTCCGAAGAGCGACAGCGCCGCGATGGCGACGCCCCGCTCGACTGCATCAGGGCGGATACGCTTGAAGCTGGAACGGGAGAGGTAAAGAAGCCCGGCGGCGCACGCAAGACCAAGGGCCACCGCAAAGAACGGGTTCTCGAGCAGCTGGACAGTATGTTCTAGAGCCGAACTCAGCTGGGGTCTCCTCGTAGTTCGCCCCGAACAACGGTTTCGAGGCAGATCGATCGGCAACAGCCGCCGCGCGAAGCGTTGATGACCGCGCGTTGACATCCCACTGGACCGTTACCGGCCGCGTCCGAAGTGCCGGGTCCCCGGAGCGCGCGAACATCGTAGCCGAACCCCTGCCTGCGAGCAAGAAAACGGTGTGATATTGGCAGGAATGGGGTAACGGCACCGCGAAAAACGAGAGTTAACCCCTTGTAGCGTCGCTGTCCGAGCCGTGTGCTGCCTCGAACAGGCCCAGCCAGTGCGCCATTACGGCCGTCACCGCGAAGAGCGCGACGAGGGCACCGAGTCGCACCGGGCTCGGCGCGTAGCGCACCGTGTAGGCGCCAACTGCCAAGGCGCCCGACCAGACGTAGATGATGAGCACCGTCTGGCGCTGGTCGAAGCCGCGGCCGAGGAGCCGGTGATGGATGTGCTCCCGGTCGGCCGTGTGAATCGGCTGACCGCGTCTCACTCTGCGAAGAATTGCGAGCAGAGTGTCGAAGATCGGGACTCCGATGATGAGCAGCGGCACAGCGAGCGCGATCGCCGCCGTCGTCTTCATGATGCCGAGCAAAGAGATGACGGCGAGGGTGAAGCCGAGCAGCATCGAACCCGAGTCGCCCATGAAGATGGACGCGGGATGGAAGTTGTAGCGCAGGAAGCCGAGGCAGGCACCGATGAGCGCTGCGGCGAGCGCTGCGGCTTCCGGCCGGTTTCCCTGCGCCGCCAGCACGAAGAGACTCGTCGCGGCGATCGCGGTCACGCCTGCGGCGAGCCCGTCGAGACCGTCGATGAGGTTGACGACGTTCGCGAAGCCCACCAGGTACAGCACGGTAACGGGCACGGCGAGCAAACCCAAGAGCTGAATGCCGCCGACGAAAGGATTGCCGACGAACTCGATGAGCAGTCCCGCTTGCGCCACGACCAGGGCCGCGAGCACCTGCCCGGCGAGCTTCCAACCTGCCGGTATGTCCCAGATGTCATCCACGAGGCCCACGGCGAAGATGAGAGCGACACCCGCGAAGACCATAGGCATGTTCGTGCGCTCCGCAGTCCCGAACAGGGTCAGGGGCCAGCCCAACCTGCTCTTTGCGACGACGCCAAACGCCACCGCGGCGACGAGCCCCGCAAAGATCGCGACCCCACCGAGACGCGGGATGGGCGTGCTGTGCACCTTGCGCCGGCTCGGCTTGTCGACGAGACCGTAGTGAACGCAGATCACGCGAACCAGAGGCGTGACGAGCAAGGTCACCACGGCGGCCACCGCGATGATCATTCCATACTGGACGAAGGTCACTGGGAGGCCCCGAGGTCCTCGGCAGGCGCAAGTCGGCGAGGTGTGACGCCGGCCTCGGCGAGCAGCTCCTCGGAGAGCGGATCGGGATACGCATCGCGAAAGACGATGTCGACGACGCCCGAGTTCAGCAGGATCTTGGCGCACAGAACGCACGGCTGGTGGGTGCAGTAGACCGTTGCGCCGTCGATGGCGATTCCGTGACGCGCGGCCTGAATCACGGCGTTCTGCTCGGCGTGGATGCCTCGGCAGAGCTCGTGATGCGAACCGCTCGGTATGCCGCGCTGATCGCGCAGGCAGCCGACAACGTCGCAGTGAGCGAGACCGGAGGGCACGCCGTTATAGCCGGTGGAGAGGATGCGCTTGTCCTTCACGAGGACAGCACCGGTGTGTCGTCTGTTGCAGGTCGATCGACCCGAGACCTGCTCGGCGATCGACATGAAGTATTCGTCCCAGGAGGGGCGTGCCACGACGCTCCCCTACTTGGTGCCGAAGAGACGGTCGCCCGCATCCCCGAGGCCCGGCACGATGTAGCCGTGATCGTTGAGGTGACTGTCGATGGCGCAGGTGTAGATGCAGACGTCGTCGCACGACTTCAGGATCTCATCGATCCCCTCAGGAGCGGCGATGATCACAAGTATGTTGATATGCCGAGCGCCCTTGCCGCGAAGGAACTCGACGGCGGCGGCGGCCGAGCCGCCGGTTGCCAGCATCGGGTCGACGATGAGGACGTCGCGCTCCGCGATGTCGTCCGGCAGCTTCGCGTAGTACTCGACCGGCTTGAGGGTCTCGGGGTCGCGGTACAGCCCGACATGCCCGACCTTCGCAGCCGGGATGAGCTCGAGGATTCCCTCCACCATGCCGAGACCCGCGCGAAGGATCGGCACGACAGCCACCTTCTTGCCGGCGAGCACCTTCGTGGTTGCTTGCGCCACCGGGGTGGTCACGGTCGTCTCGGCGAGCTGAAAGCCACGAGTGGCTTCGTACGCCTCGAGCATGGCGAGTTCCTTGATGAGCTCGCGGAACTCCTTCGCGCCGGTACCGATGTCGCGCATGATCGAAAGCTTGTGCTGGACGAGCGGGTGGTCGACAACGACGACGTTGCTCGTGGGGTAGCGGGGATCCTGGCTCATGAGGCTATGGTCTCCTTACAGCTCGGGATAGAGCGGATGCTTGTCGATCAGTGCCTGAACCTCGGTCTTGATGTCGTCGAGCGCGCAGGCATCGTCGCGCTTGAAGATCGCGTTCGCCAGCAGGCAGCCCACCGTATGCGCCTCCCCCTCCGAGAAGCCGCGAGTGGTCATCGCCGCCGAGCCGACTCGGATGCCGCTCGTGACGAACGGGCTTTCCGGGTCGTTGGGGATGGCGTTCTTGTTGACGGTGAAGCCGACTTCCTCGACGAGTCGCTCGGCATCCTTGCCGGTGATTCCGGCCGGACGGAGGTCGACGAGCATCAGGTGGTTGTCGGTGCCTCCCGAGACAAGACGAAGGCCGCACTCGACCATCGCCGCGCCCATGGCCTTCGCGTTGATGACGACCTGATCGATGTAGGTCTTGAACTCCGGCTGCATCGCCTCGCCGAAGGCGACGGCCTTGGCGGCGATAATGTGCTCGAGCGGGCCGCCCTGCAGTCCGGGGAAGACGGCCTTGTCGATGGCCGTGGCATGCTCTGACTTGCAGAGGATGAAGCCGGCGCGGGGACCGCGCAGGGTCTTGTGAGAAGTCGACGTGACGACGTCGGCCCACGGCACGGGCGAGGGATGAGCGCCGGTCGCGACAAGGCCGGCAATGTGCGCCATGTCCACCATGAGGATCGCGTCGATCTTCTTGGCGGCCGAGGCGAACCGCTCGAAGTCGATCTCCCGAGGATAGGCCGACGCGCCGGCGATGATCATCTTGGGCCGGTGCTCGACAGCGAGCCGTTCCATCTCCGCGTAGTCGATCGTCTCGGTCTCCATGTCGAGGCCATATGGCACGACGTTGAACCACTTGCCGGAGAAGTTGACGGGCGATCCGTGGGTGAGGTGACCGCCCATCGCGAGATTCATGCCCATGACGGTGTCGCCGGGGCTGAGGAACGCGTAGTACGCGGCGAGATTCGCCTGAGCGCCGGCGTGCGGCTGCACGTTGGCGTGATCGGCGCCGAAGAGCTCCTTCGCGCGGTCGCGCGCAAGGTCCTCGACGATGTCGACCTTCTCGCAGCCGCCGTAGTAGCGCTTGCCCGGCAGACCCTCGGCGTACTTGTTGGTGAGCACGGTTCCTGCGGCTTCGAGCACTGCGAGCGAGACGAAGTTCTCGGACGCGATCAGCTCGATGGTTCCACGTTGCCGACAGAGCTCGGCGTCGATCGCTTCCGCGACTTCGGGATCCTGCCCGGGAATGTAGCGAAGTGCCATGGATGCAACTCCTCTTTCAGATGTGACAGCCGGTTCCAGCGGGAGCGGCAGGCTACTCGTTGTTCTCCGAGTGCTCGGCTCCATTGATCTTCTCGACCCTGCGACCGTGACGGCCACCCTCGAAAGCGGTCTCAAGGAAAGCGTCGACGATCGCTTGGTTCACTTCGACCGGTACGAATCGACCGGACACGGCGACCACGTTGGCGTCGTTGTGAGCGCGGGCTAGCTTCGCGAACTCGGGATCGGTGACGTTCGCGGCTCGCACCCCGTCGATCTTGTTGGCGGCCATCGCCATTCCGACGCCGGTGCCGCACACCAGCACTCCGTAGTCGGCTTCACCCGCCGCAACCGAGCGTCCGACGTCGAATGCGAAGTCGGGATAGTCGACGGACTCGTCCGGCGAGCTCGTCCCTACGTCTTTGACCTCAAGGCCTTGCTCGAGCAGATGGGCCTTGAGGGCCTCTTTCTGCTCAAAGCCGGCGTGGTCAGAACCAAGTGCGACACGCATGGGACTCATGACCCCCTCGGGCACGGGTGCGAAGCGTTGAGATTGTACCGCAAGAAGCGGGAGCCGAGGCCCGAGTGAGCACTCCGAAGCCCGTCTGTTGCCTGAGGGCAGAGCGCGCGGAGGCGCCCCTTGGCGGGGCGCCTCCGCGTGGTGTCATCCGTTTTGCCTGCGTCCGGCTCTAGTTGCCCTCGGCCTTGGCCGCGGCCATGATGTCGTCTGCGGTTACCGCAGCCTCTCGAATCACAACGGGTTCCGGCCCGGTACACAGCACGACGGTGGACGGCTGTCCGTGATGGGTCTCGCCACCGTCGAGAGCAACGTCAGCTGCGGTGATTATCCGCGGCTCGACTTCCTCGAAGCTGCCGGGCGCCGGGTTGCCGTGCGTGTTGGCAGATGTGGTGAAGATAGGCCCGCCGGCCGCTTGCAGGAGCTCCATGACGACTTCGTGGTCCGGGGAACGCAGCCCGATGGTGCCATCGGGGGCTCGGAAGTCTCGCGGCACGCGGTCCGACGCCTTGACCACCAGGGTGACGGCCCCGGGCCAGTAACGGCGGGCGATGTTGTGCGCATAGTCAGGAACGTCGGCGCCCCACGTGTCCAGCGCGTCTTCGGTCTCAACCAGCAGCGGTATGGGCAGGTCGGCTGGTCGGACTTTGACTTCGAACATCTCATGGGGACCAAACTTCGAGTCGGCCAAGGCCCCAAGGCCATAGACCGTCTCGGTCGGGAAAACAACAATCCCGCCGTCCAGAAGAACCTTGGCGGCGAGATTTATCACCTCGGCTGAGGGATTCTCCGGATCAATGTGATAGGTCTTGGACATCACAAACGCCTCCTGTCTCCACCTGCCCTGTGGGACTGATCAGGGGCGCTTCGGATGCTTTGCGACGAGGATGCGGTCCCTGCCCGCAAGATCCTTCACGACCCTTACCTCTTGATACCACTGTAACGCTTCCGAGCCTGCTATCTGCACCCTAGATTCATCCAATTCGACGGCAAACACACCGGAATGGGACAGCCAGCGCGCCGACTCGGCCAGAAGACGCCGGAAAATGTCCAGGCCGTCGGGGCCGCCGTCGAGCGCGAGGTGCGGCTCAAAGCCCGCGACTTCAGCCGGGAGCGTGGGGAGATCGGCGGAGGGGATGTAGGGAGGGTTCGATACGACGGCATCGAGACGGCCCACATACTCCGGGGGGAGCGGGGCGAGCAAGTCGCCTTCGAAGACCGCCACCGAATCGCCCAAACCGAGCCTCTCGGCGTTCTCGGCGGTGACGGACACGGCCTGCGGTGAGAGATCGGTGGCCCAGACTCTCGCTCCGGGAAGCTCTTGAGCGAGCGACAGGGCGACGACACCGGACCCGGTGCACGGATCGGCGATGAGTGCCGAGGTCTTGCCCGCGAGCTCCGCCAGCGCCTCCCCCACGAGGACCTCCGTCTCCGGCCGAGGAATGAGCACCCCCGGGCGAATCTTCACGACCAGATGGCGGAAGGCAACCTCGCCCGTGACGTACTGCAGCGGCTCCCCCGCCGCCCGCCGGCGAACCCCCTCGCGCAGCGTCTCGCGCTCGGCGGGCGTGAGCGGACGGTCATGGTACGCATAGAGTTCGATGCGGGACAGGCCGGTCGCGGCCGACAAGAGCCACTCGGCGGACAGACGAGGATGCTCGTCACCCTTCTCCCCGAGGTAGTCCTTGCACCAGTCGAGTGCTGCCCGGACGGTCCAGAGGCGCTCGCTCACGCGCCCGCCGCCTAGCTTGTAGCCGCGAACGAAGCGAGACGCTCGGCTCTATCGGCTGCCGCGAGGCCATCGATCAAGTTGTCGATCTCGCCGGCCATCAGCCCGGGGATGTTGTGCACTGTCAGACCGATGCGGTGGTCTGTCACGCGGTCCTGCGGGTAGTTGTAGGTGCGGATCTTCTCGGATCGGTCGCCGCTGCCTATCTGGCTTCGGCGCTGCGCACCGAGTTCGGCCTGCTGCTTCTCGAGCTCCTGCTCGTAGAGGCGTGCACGGAGAACGCGCATGGCGGCCTCCCGGTTCTGCAGCTGGGACTTCTGGTTCTGTGACTGCACCACGAGTCCGGTGGGCAGGTGGGTGATGCGTACGGCCGAGTCGGTCGTGTTGACGGACTGGCCGCCCGGACCGCTCGAACGATAGACATCGATACGCAGCTCGTTCGCGTTGATCTCGACCTCGACGTCCTCCACTTCGGGCAGGACAGCGACCGTCGCAGTCGAGGTGTGGATCCGTCCTTGCGACTCGGTCACCGGTACCCGCTGCACGCGGTGTACGCCGGACTCGAACTTCATCTTCGAATAGACCTTATCGACCTTGACCCGGAACGAGACATCCTTGAATCCGCCGGTGTCGCTTTCAGAAGCGTCGATTTCCTCGACCTTCCACTTCTGCAGCTCGGCGTATCGGGTATACATTCGGTAGAGGTCGCCTGCGAAGATGGCGGCCTCATCGCCGCCGGCACCGGCCCGAATCTCGACGATGATGTCCTTCTCGTCGTTCGGGTCGCTCGGCAAC
>DATHUB010000079.1:0-17069 GCA_035462695.1 Coriobacteriia bacterium
CGCACGATCGACGTGCCTCACCCTGCGCCCCGGGGTACCGCTACGCGGCTGGTTCGATACTTCCTTGACGGCGGGGACCGTGCGCTGCTCGTGCGCACCGACCGCAAGGGGGTGGACCGGCTCTACGGCAATCTCCGAACAGCCGCCCATCGACTGGGCCGAGACGAGATCACCGTCCGGCGGACGGACGACGGCGTGCAGGTCGTGCGGCTGCCCAAAGCGGTCGACTGAGGCTTCATCGGCGCTCCGAAGGGTAGGTACACACCCGAGCCGTCTATGCGAGGGGAGCACGGATGCGTCGCACGAAGGTCGTGGCTACGCTTGGTCCTGCCACCGATTCGCCGCAGGTAATGGAGCGCATCATTGCCGCAGGAGTCGACGTGGTTCGGTTGAACGCCGCGCACTCCGGACCCACTGAGCTCGAGCCAAGACTTGCTGCGGTGCGGGCGGCGGCGTCCGCGGTCGGTAGTGAGATCGCAGTCCTACTCGACCTCCCCGGTCCGAAGATCCGGGTAGGCGAGATGGTTCAGGGCACCGTGCTCGAAGACGGCGCCGCATTTCGGCTTCTGGATGAGGACTGCATCGGCGATCGCGAACATGCGTGTGTCACGCATCTCGGACTCGCCGGAGACGTTCACACGGGGGACCGCATTCTCCTCGACGATGGCCGCATCGAGCTGAAGGTCACGGGAGCGGCCGAGAACGAAGTGATTACTCAGGTCGTTAGCGGGGGACCGCTCTCGAGCAACAAGGGCGTGAACGTGCCCGGGGTGACCCTCTCCGTCGATGCCATAACCGACTACGACAGAAGCGTTCTCGCGTGGGCGCTCGAGGCAGACATCGACTGGATCGGGCAGTCATTCGTGCGGTCGGCGGCGGACGTCGAGGCGCTGCGCGCGCTGATGACCAATCGCCTCATCCCGATAGTCGCGAAGATCGAGAAGCACGAGGCCATCGCCGAGATCGAGCGCATCATCCTCGCGGCCGACGGCGTGATGGTCGCGCGCGGGGACTTGGCGGTCGAGACTGCGCCCGAGCAGGTACCGGTGCTGCAGCGGCAGATAGTGCGTGCAGCGCGTGACGCCGGCAGGCCGGTCGTCGTCGCCACCGAGATGCTCGATTCAATGCGGACGCGCAGGCGTCCCACTCGTGCAGAGGCGAGCGACGTCGCCAACGCCATCTTCACCCGCGCGGATGCCGTAATGCTATCGGGCGAGACCGCCGTGGGCGATTACCCGGTCGAATCGGTAGAGACTATGGTGCGCATCATCGAAGCCGCCGAGAAGGCAGCACTGCCACCTCGGCCCCCACTTGAATACCGAGGGCTCGACGACGTTCAGACGGCGGTAAGCTCGGCGGTGTGCGAGCTCGCCACGGACCTTGAGGCGGCGGCCATCGTCCCGCTCACGCAGTCGGGGGCGACGGCGTTCGCTGTCTCCCGCCACCGCCCGGAATCTCCGATCGTCGCCGCCACACCAACGCTGCGCACTGCGCGCAAACTCGCGATCGCCTGGGGAGTACGTTCCGTGGTCCTCGACTTCTCGGACGACTTCGCCGATCTGCTCGATCAGGTCGTCGAGGCGGTCTGCGACGGCGGGTTCGTCCGCACGGGGGACAGGGTTACGCTGACCGCGGGGCTATGGTCCCGTACGCCGGGCGGAACCGACTTCATCCACGTGCGGACCGCATAGAAGCCGAGTCGCTACGTCAGCTCTACGGCGCCTGCGGGATTGTCACCCCGCAGACCCGTCACGCTTCCGCGCGCACCGCAAGCTCGATCGAGACATGCTCTGCGAAGCCGCCGAGCAGCCCGACGATCAGGTCGGGACCCCAGCCTTCTCGGCTCTGCAGGCAGCGACCCGCCGCAAGGCCGGCGTCGTGCGCCCGTCCTGCACCGGTCGCCTCGGCCAGCGAGCGAAGAGGCTCGCAGAAGTGACCCTGCGCGGCCGCCTCCAGGAAGCCCCACGAGGGCTCGACTTCGCGTCCCGACGATTCCTCGATTGCGCAAAGAACGCCCGCATCGGCTCTGTCGAGCGCCGTGCGGGCAGCCAGGAAGCCGACGAGGGCGGCGTCGCCGTTCGCCTTTCCCTGGCCGAAGCCGATCAGCCCTGTCGCCAGAAGTTGGGACCGGCTCTCGTCAGATACCGCCACCGACATGGCGAGCCGGTCGATCGTCGACTTGATTCTGCGACGGGCGGCGCGGCACAGCCGGTCACCTCCGGACTCGTTCATGCACCCCTCGAGAACCGAGTCGATCTCGTGAACTGCGGCCTGCATCTCGACGCGTCGTCCGAGACTCACCGGGCCGAGCCGTCCCTCGTAGAGAGTGGCGTCTGCGAGCGCGAATGCGGCACGCGTCTCCATGGCCCCGGTGATAGTGAGGACACCGTTTTGCAGCTGTGCCCTGGAGTCTCGAGCGACCACTTGGCGCCAGTCGTCACTGTCGCGCAGGACGACATTAATGCCGTGCGGCGCCGGTGGCGTCGCATCGTCAAGCAGTACGAGTTGCCGGCCGTCCTCATCACGCAAATAGCAGGCGTCGCGATGGACCGCGAACGCCCGCCCTTTGAACGATTCAGGAACCTTGTCGCCGACACGAGTCGCCACACTTGCCGTCATAGATGCCCCCAAGCTGCCGTTGACTTCGTGCTCTGAATTCGTACCCATGACGGGTCGGCTCCTCCCGAGGAAACTCCTTCCAGCGGCGGCTGTACCCCATAGACCTCGACCTTACGTCGAGGTCCTCGGGCAGGCATTTCTGTGCTAGGATGCCACCATCAAGTCATCGCGCTGGCCTGCCCATAGGACTCTGAGGTAATGGCACCGAGGAACACGAAGCAAGGGGCTTCAGCGAGTAGCCGTCGGACCTCCGGCTCACGGAGTCCGAAAGCGACTGCATCCTCGCGCTCCCGAACACCTGCCGCATCGAAACGGACGAAACCGTCCGCCAAGAGCGCACGCGCAAAGCCGGCGACACGAACACGCACGGCTGCGAAGCGACCAGCGGCGCGCGTCTCGGTCACGCTTGGACGATGGTGGCTCCTGCCGGCGGCGGCAATCGGCGTTCTTGCCCTCTTCGTCTGGACCTACTATCCCGTGGCGGCCGTTCAGTACCGGGAAACCAAACAGCGCACGAAACTCGCTGCTGAACTCGAAACGCTTCAGGCGCGCAACGCGCGACTGAGCAAGGAAGTCGATCGGCTCAAGACGCCTGCCGGTGTGGAGGACTACGCGCGAAGCCAGCTCGGACTGGTGAAGAAGGGCGAGAACGTGGTCGTCGTCGTCGATGGACGAGAGTCCAAGGAGTCGACCAAGACGTCCGGCACGCCGCGTATCGATAGTGATGAGACGACAGTCGCTCCCGCAGGCCCTTGGACCGCCTTCCTCGATCTTGTCTTCGGTCTCAGGTGAGCTTGGACACGGACACCGAGCACGATTGCGCCGTCGTAGCAGCGCAGTTGGGACGGGCGCCTCGGCAACCTTGGCGTGTCGGCGCGCGGTGCTCCCACGGCTACCCGGTCGTGATCCTGTCGCCTTCCGAGCTGGCGGATGGCACGCCATTCCCCTCCCTCGCATGGCTCACCTGTCCGTGGCTTGCGGAGCGCGTGGGCGCCCAGGAGTCGAACGGGGAGACGGCGAGGTGGGCGGCCTCTGCTACCGCAGACGCCGGCCTGGCCGCGAGCCTCAGAAGACTCGATGAGGACGTTCGGCGCGCGCGAAACACCGAGAGCGGCGGTGTCGACGCGTGCGAGAGCGTAGGGCTCGCGGGTCAGCGCGACCCGCTCGGAGTCAAGTGCCTGCACGCGCACGTGGCTCTCGCACTCGCGGGCTTCGAAGACCCCATAGGCGCGACCGTCATCGCAGAGGGACGAGAGTGCGCGGACGGCAGATGCCGGCGCCTGATACCGACAGAAGGAGCGCCTCTTGGGTGATGCACGGCGCATCGCCGCCATCGACATAGGGACGGTGACCACGCGCCTGCTCGTGGCAGACGTTTCTTCTCATGAGATTCACGAAGTGGAGCGCTCCACCGACATCACCCACCTCGGTACGGGGTTGGGAGCCGCCGGGAGTCTCTCTCCTGAGGCGATGAAGCGTGTGGCAGACGTGATCGGCTGCTACGCGGATCGCATGAAGGCCCTCGGCGTCGAGCACTATGTTGCCATGGCGACGAGTGCGAGCCGGGATGCGGACAACGGCGCTGAGTTTCGCCACATGCTGTCCGAGCGCGGCATCGACACGACGATCATTGCGGGTTCGCGTGAGGCCGAACTCTCCTTTCTGGGCGCCACATTCGAAAGGCCCGGCGACGGACTGCTCGTAGTGGACTGCGGTGGGGGCTCGACGGAACTCGTGCTTGGGGACGTCGAGATCGACGATGACGCCCGACGCTCGAACATCGTCTCGGCTCGCTCCATTGACGTCGGTAGCCGCCGTATGACCGAGCTGTTCTTGCACTCGGACCCGCCGAGTCGGAGCGAGCTTGAGGAGGCGCGGACGTGGGCCGCGGCGGAGATGCGCTCGTACTTCGACCGCCTCGATCGACGGCCGCGTCAGATGATCGGACTTGCCGGAACTGCAACCACTCTTGCCGCCATCCGCCTCGAGTTGGCGGTCTACGACCCGGTCAAGGTTCATGGCTATGCTCTGTCGGGCTCGGAGATCTCCGATATCCTCGATCTGCTCGCCGGGCTGCCACTGGAGCGACGCATGCAGGTAACTGGCCTTCACCCGGAACGCGCCGGCGTTATCGTAGCGGGAGCTCTGATCTTGGAAACGGCGCTTGCGCTGGCCGGGCTGGACACGATGATTGTGAGCGAGCACGACATTCTCTATGGGATACTCTTGGACACCTATCGTCACCTGCGGTAACGACTGGAATGGCGGCGTATCCGAATTGGCACAGGATGCGGACTTAAAATCCGCTGGCCCTTCGGGGCTTGTGGGTTCGAATCCCACCGCCGCCACCACTACTGACCACACGCGCCGACGGGCATACAACCCGCGGAGTCCACAAAAGCCGGCGAAACGTCTCAGGCATGGTTGAGCACGTACCGGAAGGGAGGGTCATGGAGGGCGAAGCGGTTGGGCGCCTCTACCAGGCGTTTGTCTCCCATGATCCGGTCCGGGCGATAGCCGTCATCGAGAAGACGAAAGGTGCCGGTGTCGATCAGGAGCGCCTGTTCGACCAGCTTTTCGCTCCGGCGATGTCACTCCTCGGAGCCGCATGGGCCAAAGGTACGCTCGACGAATACGCCTTCACTCAGGCCGCGGTAGTTGCCGAGCAAGTCATCAGCTTCGTGACGCCGCCAGTGACGGCGCCGGACTCGGGAATCACCATCCTTGTATGCACCATGCAGGGCGATCTGCACACCATCGACAAGTCGATCGTGGCCGCGGCGCTGACGGAAGCCGGGCATCGCGTCATCGACCTGGGACAGAGCGTGCGTCCCACGGACATCCTGGAGCGGGCCGAGGAGACCGGCGCGCCCGTCGTCATCGTCTTCGCGCATCTCACATCTGCCGCGTCGAGCGTCGTGCGCGTACGGGAGATGCTCGCGACCTCGGACCGGGCCGAAGTCGCTCTGCTCGTCTCGGGTGGGCCTTTCGTCGCAGACACTGCGCGTGCGAAGGCTGTCGGAGCCAACGGAGTCGTCCGTGGCGCCGAGAGCGCACTGCGCCTCGTCGAGAAGGCCGCGAAGAGAGCGGGGAGGTCGCGATGAGCGCGGCATCCGCGCAGCTGTTCCTCGCCGAGGGTCTCGCGCGGCAGAACCGCGTGGCCGAGGCCGTCGAAGCGTGCTACGAGGTGCTGCGACTCGACGACAGCGAGCCGCTCGCCCATGCGCTGCTCGCCGACCTGTTGCTGGCCGGCGACTTCTATGAGGAAGCCATAGGCGCGGCCGCTCTGGCGATTGAGCTCGATGTTGATTGCACTCCCGCCTACTTGGCTCTTGGCCTCGCCTACGATCGTCGTGGTGGCATGTGGGACCGTTCCGTGCTCGTCTGGCACGAGCTCGCGGAGGTCGCCCCAGAACTCGTGACCGCACACGTGCAACTCGGAGAGGCTCTCGCCGCATCGGCCTTCGAGGAGGAGGCGATCGCGGCGTGGCGCAAGGCACTCGAGCTGGACCCCCGCCAAGCGCGGGCTATGTACGATCTCGCAGTCGCTGCGCTCAAGCGCGAGGGGATGGCGACGGCCCTCCCCGGTTTCCGGAAGGCCGGAGAGCTCGATCCGAGCCAAGATGACTTCTTCTTCGGCTTGGCAGGCGTCGGGAGTGGCGGCGATGAGATGCCCCGCGCCGAAGATGTCGAGCCCGATCGATTCAGCCGCCTGGCCGCCGCGTATTCGCTCGCTCGCGCCGACGACCTCTTTGGCGCGGCCGATATGATCCGGCTCTTGCTATCCGACAAGCCTGACGACGCTGAGGCGCTAGCTCTCGCAGGCTTCTTGTACTTGAAGCAGGAGGCCTCGAATGAGGCGATGGCGGTCGCGCTTCGGGCGCTGGCCATCGATCCAAAGACGCCGACCGCCGTCTACGTCCTGGGCTCGTCCTTCACCCGCCGACGTGGGCTCGGCAAGAGCGCTTCGCGGGTGTTTGGAGCGCTCGCCAAGGCGGTTCCCGATCAGCCGATGTCTCATGTGCTGCACGCGGAGGCCCTCCTCGGCGTTCAGCGATACGCGGACGCGAAGGTCTCGTACCTGCGGGCCGTTCAGCTCGATCCGACCCTCGTGCGCGCCCGCTTCGGCCTCGCAGCCGTGCTGCTGACCGAGGGCGAGCACGCGCTCGCCGCTCACGAGATCACGCGCGCTGCCTACTACGACACTCGCCGAGAAGGCCTCTTCATGTGCCTCTACGAAGACTACGCGCGAGGGAGGGAGCAGAGTGCCGAGTGACCGCGAGATCGACGGTGGCGAAGGGCAGACGGACGCATCGCCGATGACGCCGGAAGCTGTGAACGCCGAGACAAGCGACGAGGAGCTGCGAACCTCCGGCGCGGCGGTACCTGCCGACGCCGCGAGAAGACCTCGGCGTAATCCGTTGTTCGGCACGGGAGTCTCCCTGTATCCGCTTGACGATGAAGCCGACGAGCCGGAGGACTGGTACTCGCGCGACGTCACAGCCGACCTGGACACGCTTACGGAGGCGAAGTGCTCGCTCGTGCGTCTCTTCGTCGGCTGGCGCGTGCTCGAGCCTCAGGTCGGGCAGTACGACGCTGAGATTCTCGGGAGGCTGTCTGAGCTCGTGAAGTCGGTTGACGAGCGAGGCATGCAGAGCATCGTGTGCTTCTTCGCCGATGACCGCCACGCGGACCTCGCCAGTGTCCCGTGGGGCGCTCGCCGCGACCCGCGCATCGACCCATATCTGCTCCAGCGCGAGGCTGCGGTGATCGCGCAGGTGGTGTCCGCCCTGCACGGCTCGGCCGGTCTGTTCGCATGGCAGCTCGGCGATGAGGCGTTTCTGTCGGGATTCACTACGGCTGAAGACCTGGCGGCTTGGGCCGGGCAGCTCCGGGAGGCGATCCGCGAGCACGATCCGGCCCGACCCATCGGCCTCGGCGCCGATGTCGAGACGTTCTTCCGCTCGAGCGGCATCGATATGCGCGCGCTCGCTGAGTCCTTCGAGTTCTCGGTGGCGCACGCCACCTCTGCGTACCGGGCGTACGCGTCCCAAGGACCGCTTACGAGCGTCAACTCGAGCTACCTTGAGCCGTTCTTGCTTCGCTGCGCTCCCGCCGGCAAGCCGGTTCTACTCGACGAGACCGGGCCGCTCTCTTTGGAGTACTCGGCGGGCGAAGAGGCGCAGGCTCTGCGTGTCGCCCTCTGGTCGGCGATCTGTAACGGCGCCTCGGGAGTGATGGCGAGGCGGCTGCGCGACATGCGCACGGAGCGCCGTGAGCCGTACTTCCTGGATCCATTCGAGACCCTCGTCGGGGTGCTCGACGATGAGGGGGAGGCCAAACCGGCCTTCGACGAGCTGGCGACCTTCATCGCTACGAGTGCCGTCCTCGATCTTCGTGCCTACACGCCGCTCCCCGAACGCGCGGCCGTGCTCATGCCGGCCGAGCGCTACGAGCCGTTGCCGAGTCTCGCCGGGCTCTACGCGCCTCGGGCCTGCCTGCAGGCCTTCGTGACCGCGAAGCGCGCGCAGGTCCCCGTGAAGGTCGTGCACGAGGGTGAGGAGCTCCGTGAGTATCGGCTGATCGCGGTCCCGAGTGCCTTCCGACTGGAGGACGGCACGTGGTCTCAGCTTGCCGAGTTCGTTCAGGCCGGAGGAACGGTCTTGTATAGCTACGGAGGCGGTGAACTCGCGAAGGAGTCGGCAGGGCTCTTCGGCGTGGAGTTCGTCGGCGATGGCGGACCGCGCCGGTCTTTCGAATGCCGCGTGGCGCAGCAAAGGCTCCTCGGGGATCTCGAGAACTTCGATTCCCTCCTCGAACTGCCCGCCTACGCGCTCGTGACTCCCTCGACGGCGACTGTTGTGGCCACGGATGCGACTGGGAATCCGCTTCTGACAGTCAACCAGGTAGGACAGGGGCGCGCCGTCTTCGTCTCGGTTCCGCTCGAGCGGGCCGTCGCTCAGGGCGATCCGTGGGCTGCGCCGCATCCGGTGCTCGCATTGCTGCGAGAGCTCTACGGAAGCTCGGCTCGTGCCGCCGGTTGCGCCGCGCCATTCGAATGCGATACTCCTGAGGTCGAGGTGACCCTGTTCTCGGGCGACACCGACGACGTGATCGTCCTGATCAACCATTCACCCGAGAGAGTGCTTGCCGGCATGTCGACTAACCACCCCGTCGCATCGATATCGGACATTCGCGGCGGCGCCGAAGTCCCGGTCGGCGGGAAGGCGTTCGGCGTGCCGCTCGGCGCGGGCGGCGTCTCGGCACTCCGACTGACCTACGAGTAGTGAAGGCAGGCGCGTAATGGCCCAGACCGACCCACAGGAGCGAATCCGCCTGACCCAGCTTTCGAGCAAGGCAGGTTGAGCAGCGAAGTGGGGTCCGGAGGACCTCCAGGCAGTACTCGACAAGATCGCTCCCGGTCAGTCCGACGCGCTCATACTCGGCTTCGAGACAAGCGATGACTCAGCGGTCTACCGGATGTCCGAGGATACCGCCGTGCTTCTCACGGTGGACTTCTTCACGCCGATCGTCGATGACCCCTACGACTTCGGGCGCATCACCGCGGCCAACGCCCTCTCCGACATATACGCGATGGGCGGGCGTCCGCTCACCGCGATGAACCTACTGGCCTTCCCGTGCTCCATGGGTGCGGACATCGTAGGGGAGGTCGTGCGAGGGGGCGCCGAGAAGGTCAACGAAGCGGGGGCGGTCACCGTCGGCGGGCACACCATCGACGACAAGGAGCCCAAGTTCGGGCTCTCGGTGATGGGTGTCGTTCACCCCGACAAGGTGGTGCGCAATCGTGGAGCAGTGCCGGGCGACGTGCTCGTTCTCACCAAGCCGATAGGGACGGGACTGTGGGGCACCGCTCTCAAGCGCGGGCTCGTCGACGAGGAGCAGGCGCGCGATGTCATCGAGTCGATGGCGGCACTCAACCGCCAAGCGGCGGAAGCGATGATCGAGATCGGCGTGCACGCCGGCACCGACGTGACCGGCTTCGGCCTGCTCGGCCACCTGCATGAGATGGCCGAGGCAAGCGGGTGCTCGGCAGAACTGGAGCTGTCCGCGGTGCCACTCTTCGAGCGCGTCGAAGAGTGGGTGCGCGAGGGAGTCGTGCCGGGGCGGACAGCCGAGGTTGTCTCCTGGGCCGAGGAGTTCAGCGAATGGACCGCGGACAACGACGCCGGCTTGTGGATGCAGGTGTTATGCGACCCGCAGACGAGCGGCGGTCTTCTGATGGCCGTCACGCCGGAGCGCGCCGAATCACTCGTAGCTGCCTTGACGAGCAGGGGCGTGCTGGGTGTCGCCGTCGGCGTCTTCGGAGCGGGCAAGCCTGGCCTCGTCACCGTCACCTGAGTAGGCATCGCCGGCCCATTTGAGCGCCAATCGCCCTGTTCTCCTATAATCGTTTCGGCACAGATGAACTAAGCGAAGCTTATAGGAGCTGCTCGTGGCGAAACGTATCCTCATCCTCGGCAACGCGATCGGTCGCGGCAACGATGAACTCGGCGTGCTGCTCATGAAGAACTTCCTTTACTCGCTCGCACGTGCGGATGAGCGGCCGGTTGCCGTCATGCTGATGAACGAAGGCGTCCGGCTTGCGTGCGACGGCTCGGACTCCCTCGATGACCTGCGCCTGATGTCCGAACAGGGGACGGCGATCAAGGCATGCGGCACGTGCCTCGACTTCCTCGGACTCACTGACGCTCTCGCCGTCGGCGAGATCGGCACAATGCCGGCGAGTGTGGACGCACTGCTCGGCCCCGATCAGATTGTCACAATCGCCTAGAGGTGCTCACTCCTGGTCGCCACTGCTGACGAGACTCCCAGGGGAAGCCCCCACGCAGTCGAGACAGTAGCCGGTGTCGCGGGGCGGAGCCGGTAGAGGGTTCTCCAGCTCGTGGCGGACGAGTGTGAGGCCGTTGTACTCGAAGTGCCTGGTCTCGCGGAAGCCGACCTTGCGCGCAACGGCCCGGGACGCTTGGTTATCGGGATGCACGCAGCAGATGAGCCGGGGAAAGCCGATCACCTCGAAGCAGTGGCGGACCGCCGCCCGGCCGGCCTCGGTTGCGAGCCCCCGGCCCCAGAGCTCTGCCCGAAGCCACCAGCCCACTTCGACTTCGGGAGCGAAGGTGCAGCCTGGTCCGCAGAAGCCCACAACCCCCGCCGGTTCACCGTCTCGCGGCTCGCGTAGCTGCACGGCCCACCGAGACCATCCGCGCTCTTCCTGAGTCACCATTTGCCGCTCGATGAACTCGGCGACCTCGGCGTCGGTGAGCGGGCGCCCACCGGTGATGTACTCAACGACCGCCGGGTCGCGCGCCATCACCGCGAACTCGTCGGCATCCTCGATAGCCCACGGCCGCAGGCAGAGTCGCTCGGTCTCGACAACGATCGGTCCCATGCGCGGTCTCCTTGAGTCGCTGGCTGGCCTGCTCGGATACAATCCACTACATGGACGCTAACACTCTGCTCAGACAGCTCCCCAAAGTCGATGCCCTCTTGGACCGTGAGGATCTCGCGGCCCTCTCCGGCGTCGTGCCGCGCGGGCTCGTGGTCGAGGCCGTACGCGAGTCGATCGATGACGCACGCGCCTCGGTCCTGGCCGGAACGCCGGTCGATGTCGGCTCGGATGCCATCGCCGCGGACGCGGTCCGCCGAGCGAACGCGAAGAACCGGCGAAGCCTGCGAAGGGTCATCAACGCGACCGGAATCGTGGTGCACACGAACCTCGGCCGCTCTCCACTCGCCGACTCAGCCGTCGCCGCCGTCGACGAAGTCGCGCGCGGCTACTCGACGCTCGAGTTCGACGTGGAGAGCGGGGAGCGCGGCAGCCGTCACGTGCACGTCGAAGAGCTCATCTGCCGGCTGACGGGCGCGGAGGCGGCTATGGCCGTGAACAACAACGCGGCCGCCGTCATGCTCGCGCTGGCGGGGCTCGCTCGCGGTAAGGAAGCGATCGTGAGCCGCGGACAGCTCGTCGAGATCGGCGGCTCGTTCCGCGTCCCCGACGTGATGGCCGAGAGCGGTGCCACGATGGTGGAGGTCGGGACGACCAACAAGACGCACCTTCGCGACTACGAGAGCGCGATCACCGACAAGACCGGGCTGCTTCTCAAGGTCCACACCAGCAACTACCGAGTGGTCGGCTTCACCGAGGAGGTGGAGCTCGGCGAACTCGTCGAACTCGGAGCCCGTCACGGTGTGCCGGTGATGGAGGACCAGGGTTCCGGTGTCCTCGTCGACTTGCGGCAATGGAAGCTGCCCTACGAGCCCACCGTAAGCGAGAGCGTCGCCGCCGGCGCCGACGTCGTAACCTGCTCAGGCGACAAGCTGCTGGGCGGTCCGCAGGCAGGGATCCTGGCCGGCCGCTACCACGTGATCTCGGCACTGAAGAAGCACCCGCTCGCGCGCGCTGTGCGCCTGGACAAGATGACGCTGGCCGCCCTCGAGGCCACCCTTCGGCTGTATCTCGAGCCGGAGCGCGCATATCGCGAGGTACCCACGCTGCGCATGCTGTCCGAGACGAAGACCGAGGTCGCCGAGCGCGCGGCGCGGTTGGCCGATGAGATCAAGCGTGCGTGCGGAGGCTGCTACCTCACCGGAACGCACGACGACGTGTCGCGGGCCGGCGGCGGAGCGATGCCGATGGCGGACATTCCGACAGTGGTAGTCGCGCTCGTCCCCCAGAAGTTCTCGGTCGTCGAACTGGAAAGCCGTCTGCGCCTGGGCGAGCCGCATGTCATCGCCCGCATCAGCGACGATCGCCTGCTGCTCGACCCTCGCACGCTCTCGCCGAGAGATGAGGCGGACGTCGTCGCGGCGCTCGCTCGCATCGCCGCCGACGCGGCAGGCTAGGGGCGCTTCGTGGCAGACCAGTCCCTCGTCCTTGGCACTGCCGGGCACATCGACCATGGCAAGTCCTCGCTCATCAAGGCGCTCACCGGTACGGATCCGGACCGCCTCAAGGAGGAGAAGGAGCGCGGCATCACCATCGAGCTCGGTTTCGCTCGGCTTGCCCTGCCGAGTGGCCGTACGATGGGGGTCGTCGACGTTCCCGGACACGAGAAGTTCGTGCGGCAGATGGTGGCGGGGGCGACCGGAGTCGACGTGGTGCTCCTCGTCGTCGCCGCCGATGACGGGGTTATGCCCCAGACACGCGAGCACCTGGCGATCGTCGATCTTCTCGGCATCGACCGAGGCGTGGTCGCGCTCACAAAGGCCGACTTGGTCGATGAGGACTGGCTGGAACTCGTCCGGGCCGACATCGAAGCGCTGCTGCGGGGAACCGGTATCGAAGGCGCGCCGATTGTCCCTGTCTCGAGCAAGACGGGCGCCGGACTGCCTGACCTTCTTGAAGCGCTCGACTCCCTTGCCACGGAGACCCCCAGCCGGCAGGCGAACCTGCCGATGCGACTGCCGGTCGACCGGGTCTTCACGATCTCGGGGGCCGGAACGGTCGTCACCGGCACGATGTGGTCGGGTACCGCGAGCAAGGACGATCCGATCGAGGTCTTGCCTGGAGGGCTGACGGGCCGGGTACGCGGAGTGCAAGTGCATGGAGTCGGCGTCGACAAGGCGCACGCCGGTCAGCGTGTGGCCATGAACGTTGCGGGTGTGGAGCGCGACGAGATCGACCGGGGCGACATCATCGCCGCCCCCGGCACCCTCACCGTCACCGACCGCTTTGACGCCCGCTTCACCTTCCTCGGCATCCCGGGCGACGAGCGCCCCTTCCAGAGTGGCACGCGCGTTCACGTCCACCACGGCACGCGCGAGGTTCTCGGCCGAGTGCTCCTCATGGAGGCTGACTCGCTGCAGCCGGGCCAGTCGGCCCTCGCCCAGGTGCGACTCGAAGACTCGCTTGCCCCGCGTTACGAGGACCGTTTCATCGTCCGAAGCTACTCGCCCGTCTACACTATCGGTGGAGGCGTGGTGCTCGATGCACTGCCCCCGCGGCGCACTACTCTGAAGCCACACGAGCGCGAGCTGCTCGATGCCTTGGTCGCGCACGACCTCTCGTCGGCGAGCGTCGGTCTGCTCGCGGCGCGCGGTCTGCCGATGACCAGCGCCCAGGTCGCAGCGGCGCTCGGCGTTCCGAGGCCGCAGGTGGCCGACGAGCTCAACCGCGCGAAACTCGAGCGCCTGAAGGTCGGCGGCGAGACCGCGTTCATCGCCCCCGAAGCGCTCGAGCACCTGCTGGCGGAGATCGAATCCGAGCTCCTCGCGTTTCACGAGACGGAGCCGAAAGCAACGGGCATCGCAACGTCGGCGCTGCGTACTCGAGTGGAGCGCCGCCTCACTGTGAAGGGCTTCGACGCGGTGCTCGAAGAGGCGGTCGCGCGTGGCCTGGTGGTTTCGGAGAAGGGCCAGGTGCGCCACCCGAAGGCGGCAGTATCCGCGCTTGCCGCCGAGCAAGACGCCGAGGACGCCTTGGTCCCGCTGCTGGACTTGCAGGGACTCGCGCCGAGCGGGGTCGTCGATCTCGCGACGCAGGCGGGTGTCGATGCGACCATAGCGCGAAGGGTGCTGGCCCGTCTGGCGAACGAGGGCAAGGTGACACGCCTCTCGGGCGACATGTACTTCTCGAACGGCGCCATCGAGGGTGCGCGGGAACGCCTCACCGACTACCTCTCGGCGCGTCCGCAGGGTGCGAGCACACCCGATCTCAAGGAGCCTCTCGGCGTCTCGCGCAAGTACGCCGTCCCCTTGCTCGAGTACTTCGACGCTCAGGGAATGACCAAGCGTGAGGGCGACCTGCGGGTGCTGCGCAAGGGCTGAGAATCAGGACCGTCCGGTTGGCCCATCTTCATCGCGGGCGCTTGCCGTCGCCCGCGGGTCCTTCGCGTCTCCCGCGCCGTCCAGAAGAGGCAGTTCAATCGTGAATCGTGCCCCGTGCGGCTCAACGTTGTCGGCTCCGACCGTTCCTCCATGGAGCTCAATGATCTGGCGGGTGATCGCCAGCCCCAGCCCGGCACCGCCGCTCTCGGCCTCAGGCCTGAATGAGCTGGCTCTGCAGAAGCGGTCGAAGACCCTCTCGAGGTCCTCCGGGGCGATCCCGGGACCGTCATCGGTCACAGTCAGGCAAACACGACCGTCTCTGACTTGGCACACGAAATCGATACGGCCCCCAGGCTCGGTCGACGCAACCGCGTTGCGCGCGATGTTTGCCAGCGCCTGATCGAGCAGATCGGGATCGCCCTCTATCCAAGCGTCGCAGCCCGCGTCGAGACTGATCTTCCGATCGCCGAGGGCTCGCGTTCTGGCGGCGACCTCCTCGAGCAGGGTGTTCGCCAAGAGAGGTTGCAGCATCGTCTTCCGCATGTTGTCGAACCGAGCGAGCGACAGCATGTCGTCAAGGAGTCGCGTCATGCGTAGCGCCTCGTCTTCGATCGCCTCGAGTGACGCAGCTTCGCCTTCTTGGTCGAGCACGCCCGAGCGCAGGAGTTCGGTGTTGCCTCGGACTACCGCGACAGGAGTTCGCAGCTCGTGGCTCGCGTCAGCGACGAAACGCCGCTGGTCCTCGAAGGCTGCCTCAAGTCGCTCGACCATGCCGTTCAGTGACTCCGCCAAGGACCCCAGTTCGTCGCGGGGGCCGCTGTACGCTATGCGCTTGCCCGGGGTTGCGTGCGAGATCGCCTCGGCGTCGGACGCCATCAGCCGCAAGGGCCGAAGCGCGCGCCGTGTCGCCCAGTAGGCGAGCGGCAGGACGATCGCCAACGCGAGCATTCCTGCGGCCGTGAGCGTGGCGGCGATGCGCTGGCGCGTCGGGGCGAGGGCATTGACGCCGATAGCTGCTTGAAAGACGCCCACCACCTGCCCCTTCGAGCGCACCGGTGCCGAGAGAAGACGGTAGTCGACACCCCGTAGAGAGACCTGTGAGTACGTGGGGCGTGAAGGTGGACGCGTGGCCAGACGATTCTCCGGAGCGTCTTCGATTCGGACGGTCGAGTTGGCTATCGTCCTGCCCGAGTTGAGCGCGACAAGGAGGACTACGTCTCGGCCCGTTCCCGAGACCGTGCGGGCCGTGAGATACCTGCGAGTGGCATCGGCAAGAGAATCGCCGCTCGGCGCTCCACGTACCGCGGCCGAGTATGCGAGTGCCTCGCGCTCCAACGCGGCGTCTACCTCAGAGTTCACTGCCTCGGTGGTGATCACGTAGGCGATCGTGACGAGGGCGATGACCGCTACGCTGACCATGGCCGACATTGCGAGCAGAACGCGTGCACTTGCGGAAAGACGCTGAAGCCTAGGCGCGGACACGATACCCGGCCCCCCGGACCGTCTCGATAACAGAGGGCTCTCCGACTTGATCAAGCTTTCGCCGCAGATAGCCCACGTATACGTCGACCACGTTGCTGCCGGTTTCGAAGGAGATGCCCCATACCGCGTCGAGTATCTGCTGTCGGGTCACAATCTGACCGGAATGCCGCATGAGGTACTCGAGAAGAGCGAACTCCCTGCTCGGCAGCTCGACTTGGACTCCGTCACGAGAGGCCGTTCGAGTGCGCGTGTCGAGCGCCAGTTCACCTGCGGTCATGACGTGCGGGGTAGAGTGGCCCTGCCGGCCAGCGGCTCGGACTCGTGCGGCGAGCTCGGCGAAGGCGAAGGGTTTGACCAAGTAGTCGTTCGCGCCGAGGTCGAGCAACGTGACCTTGTCGTCGATCGCCCCAAGTGCGCTGATCACGATGACCGGTGTTTCCGGCTTCTCCGCCCTCAGCCGCTGAAGCACGTCGCGCCCATTTCCGTCTGGCAGGACCAGATCGAGCAGTACGAGGTCGAAGTCGTACGTGCAGACGAGACCTATGCCTTCGGAGGCAGTAGCGGCCAGATTCACGCTGTGGCCTTCGGCGGCCAGGCCCTTCGCGATAAACGCGGCGATGCGTGCTTCATCTTCGACGAGCAGGATGTTCACGAGGCCCCTCTCGCCGCGCTGAATCACCGATGGAGGATGTCAGACTCTTCCTCTCCTTCTTTCCCGTCTTCCGGGTCGTCCGAGTCATCGGTCACGTTATCCTTCTCAGGCTCGTCCTTGTCCTCGTCGTCATCGACCTTGTCGCTCTCGTCGTCTCGGTCTTCGTCATGGTCGTCCTCGTCGCGAACCTTTGGAGCGACAGTCTCGCGTTCGTCATCGTCATCATGATCGTCTTCGGCGCGAGGCGGCGGCGAAGAGGGAGTGCGGGTTGAGTCGGGGAGGGCCGGCGCTGCGGGAGGTTCCGAAACGGAAAGGCCGCGGCCGTCTTCTGGCGTAGGTGTCTCAGTTGAGTCAGCGGCGGGGGCGACAGGTACGTTCGTGGTCTCGAGCGATCGGTCCGACGAGATCAGAGCGGGCTGTCCATCGGCCGCAGGCCAAGCTGCTCCTGCGAGTGCGAGACCGCTCCCCATGATAAGCAGCACGGCCGCTGAACCCAGGATCAGCAGTCGCTGGGTGCCGAGGGATGGTTCTC
>DATHUB010000080.1:0-3322 GCA_035462695.1 Coriobacteriia bacterium
GTCCTGGCCACCAAGTCGCAACGCAGTTTCATCATGACCTCGTCTCCCGATAGCGGGCCCGAGCGGCATTGGGAGGTGCTGTTCGTTCCCGATCTTACGGACGGCCGCCTCGACGGGATAATCGCAGTGGGGTTTGACGTCTCCGACCTCATCGAGGCACAGGAACAGGTCGCAGACTCCGAACGCATGTACCGCTCGATCGGAGAGCTGCTTCCCTTCGGTACGTGGACCGCCAATGAGGACGGCGCGCTGACATACGTCAGTGACTCCTTCGCCGAAATGACCGGTCGAGACACTGAGAGCCTGCTTGGCTGGGGCTGGCTCGACCTCCTTCCCTCGGACGAGGACCGCAAACGGGCCGCGTCGACCTGGCACCATACCCTGACAAACAGCGACATTCGCGACACCAAACACGTTGTGCGCTCTGGCGACGGCTCGTACCGGCATCTGTTGTGCAGGGGGGTTCGCCTCTCCGCTGGGCGCGAAGGCTCCGCCAGATGGGCCGGCATCCACGTCGACGTCACGGACACGGAACGCCAGCTACGGTTCAGAGATGCCCTCGGTGTCGTCAAAGACATGCTGGTCAAGTCGCTCGACACGGAAGAGCTGCTCGCACAAGTCGGCGAGGCGGTTCTCGAGCCGACCTCCGCCGACTTCGCCGCCGTCGTCGTTCCCACCAATGGCGAATGGCATGTCCGCTATGCGGCGGGCGAGTATGCGGCGATGGGCGGAGAGAGCCGCATTCCCAAAGAGCGCATGCCGTTGATGGTGCTCGCCTTCGATACCGGCAAGATGCAAGTGGTGACCGACGCCCTCAACGACCCGAGGGTGAACGCGGAGAAGGCACGCGAAGACGGTCTGCGCTCTATCGCAGCCTTGCCCATCAGGCGCAACGGTCTCTGTATATGCGTGCTCGCGCTCGCCTATACGAACTCGAGTATCGTGGCGGACGCGCCGCTCATGCACTTCTTCTCGGACCTGCTGGACTCGCTCGACCTTGCCCTTCAGTCGGCGTCGGTACACGAGCATCAGCGACACATCGCCGAGACGCTCCAAGAGAGTCTGCTTGCCGTACCCGAGCACCTGCCGCATGTGCAGTTCGCGCACCTCTACGAGGCCGCCGCGGAAGAAGAGCGCGTGGGAGGCGATTTCTACGACGCCTTCGAGCTTCGTGGTCGCATTGCGTTCTTGATCGGCGACATCGCGGGCTCGGGCCTGGAGGCCGCCGCGCTGACCGCGCTTTCCAAGAACACGATTCGGGCGCACCTCATCGACGGACAGACGCCGGGCGCCGCGCTCGGCAAAACCAATGTAGTGATGCACTCCTTCACCGAAGCGCACGAATTCGCGACGGTCTTCGTCGGAATCCTCGACCCGCGCAGCGGGCGGCTGCAGTACGCCTGCGCAGGACACCCTCCCCCCATCGTCGTCGGACCGCGCGGGGCGCGAACGGTTGGAGGCGGCGGCATGCTGCTGGGCGCGTTCGGCGATAGCCGCTACGACGACTACGACGACCGTCTCAGCGCCGGCGACACTATGGTGCTGTACACGGACGGCATAACCGAAGCGCGCGCCGGCAGCGTTCTGTACGGCGAGAACAGGCTCGCGGCCTTCTTGGCGTCGCTGACGGACGCAGAGCCGGAAGCCCTGCTCACCCAAGTGCTGGAGCAAGCTCGCTCGTTCGCGTCCGGCGACCTTGACGACGATGTGGCCCTGCTGGCGATCAAGCCAGTCCGCATGAGGGATGCCGAGCACGAGGCGCAGTCCCGGCTCGAGTTCGAGGACTAGTCGCCGACCTGCTCCGCTCGGCTTGTCGCCCTATCGACGGCATATACTCCTCCGTCTCCAGGCAGATCCTTCTCCAGCACCAGGGTCGTTCCACCGGGATCCGTGCAGACTATGATCCTGTCGACGAGCTCCATCATCAGGGTGAACCCCATCCCGAGTGACTGCGCCATCGAGTAACCCGCGACCAGAGTGGCATTCGGCAGGTGGCGAAAGTCGATTCCCGGACCGCAGTCGGACAGCACGACCTGTACGCGCTCAACGTCCTTCAACGCCCACCACTTCCCGCCGCCGGCGTGCTTGAGCATGTTCGCCAGCCCCTCGGTGAACGCAATCTGCAGCTCGTCCAGACCCGGGAGGTCGCCCAGAACTTCGCGCAGGTCCTGCCGCGCGTCACTTAACTGACTTGGATCGCTGATGTCGCGGGTCTCGCTCGATTCGCCGACCAGTGCCGCGTCGAGTTCATCGCGCCCGAGGAGGATGAGACGGCCTCCCGTCACCGCTCCAATGACGTCGGTGTAGGCCTGGCGGATAGCACGGTCCTTCTCGACCAAAGCCTCGAATGAGGCTTCAAGTTGCTTGAGAAGCCTCGCGTTCTGAACGCCGGTTGATGCGTGCGCCGCGACACTCTCCAGGATTTCGATGTCTTGCGCCGCGAAATCACGCCGCTCACCGGGGTCGTCGACCATGAGCGCCCCAACCAGCTGATGCCTGCGCTGCATCGGAACGAACAGCGCCAGATGCGAGTCCATCTCATCGGCAGTTCGCTTGGCACGCGGAGGCAGCGAGTCATAGTCGATGACCGCGGTCCGACTCTCGCTGATCGCTTCCCGTAAGCCGCGGGAGAGCCCGTCGAATCTAAACTCCCGGTCGACCTGAACCGGGCGCCTGCCTGCACTCGCGGCAGCAGTAGCTGTCTTGGATTCAGCGTCCCACAGGAAGATGGTCACTCGGCTGTGGTCGGAGACCCGGAGCACAAGACTCATGAGGCCGGACAGCAGCTCCTCCAGCGACGACCAGTCGGCGAGCACATGCGTCAGTTCGACCAAGAAGCCGTATCCGGGGTCGTGAATGTCGGAGGTGCTGACCTTCAAATGGGAGTTTGCCGTCGACGTGAGCTGGCTTCCTTCTCGGTCCACGAGCACGCCTTCCCAACCACACCACTGGCTATCGGGTGACTATTCCCCGCCGACGCCTTGCCAACGCGCCAGCCACCAGTCGACCGAGCGGTTCATCTCCTCCATGAACTGGGAGGCGTATTTGCGCTCGTAGATGGATTGCGGGTAGTTGGCGATTCCCGGCTTCATCCCGTGCGGGGCGTGCAGCTGCTGCAGCTCCGCCGATGCCTCGGTGAGCTCGTCATCACTGAGACGCCGGTATCGGTTCGTATGCACGACGTGCTTCGTGTACCGAGGTGCGGGCGCACGCTCAGCGGCCGGCCGACCGAAGCAGAGCATCGCGATGGGCAGTGTGTGGGGCGGCAGATCGAACAACTCGGCGTGCTCCTCGCCCTGCTCCAGTATGTCGCCTATGTAGC
>DATHUB010000081.1:0-3920 GCA_035462695.1 Coriobacteriia bacterium
CGAGAACTCGAGGATGACGTAGCGGCCGCCGGGCTTGAGAACGCGCATGACCTCGGCGAAGTTGCGTTCCCGGTCGGGGAAGTTGCGCACGCCGAACGCCACGGTCACGACGTCGAAGCTCTCGTCGTCGAACGGGAGCTCCTGCGCATCCGCGACCCTGAAGGTGAGCCGCGTGGGACCTGCGTACTCGCCCGCCTTGCGCTCGGCTATGACCAGCATCTCGGGGGTGATGTCGGTGGCGACCACCTCGGCGGGCGCAGCTTGCCGAGCAAGCGCGAGAGTAACATCGCCGGTCCCCGCCGCAAGATCGAGGACGCGGGACTCGGGCGTCAGCGCCGAGGCCTTCACGAGCGCCTTTCTCCACGTGCGGTCGATACCGAGGCTTGCCATCGCGTTGAATGCGTCGTAGCGGTCAGCGATGTTGGAGAAGATGCCACGGACCCTCTCGGTCGTGGCCTCGCCGGGTGCCGGTGCCCGATCTGTCATTTAAGCGCTAGCCTTCCGGTTCGACGACTGCGGGCTTCGCCCGGTTCGTGTGCTGATCGGAAACGGCCGGCCGAGGGCGGCCACCGTTACGACCGAACAGGTTAGCTGCATTCTCCTTCACGAACAAACCGGCCGCGGCCGCAACGTGCCTGGGGCCGATGTAGCGCGGCCAGTTCAGCTCCGACTTCTCGCACACCGTCGACTGCGACAGGCGGTCGAACTCGGCCTTCAGGCCCTGCAGCGCCGGCTCGCGAGTCGCAATCGGCGAAGCCATGATGTCGTCGATGCGCGCCATCGCCACACGTGCCTCTGCGATGCGCTTCTCGGTGGTGTGCATCGCGGCAAGGTCGATGATGCCGCCCTCGCCTTTGACGCGATTGATCGCGAGCGCGGCGTCGTAGGTCGAGTCGACCATCTCGTCGGGCGTCATCGCATCGCTCTCGTAGTTCATGATGTGCTTCCACGACGGCATGACCATGCGCTCGCGGTGCTCCTCGAGGGTGCGCGCTCGGAGCTTGTAGCCGTACTTGTCGGGATCGTCGAAAACGCGCGAACCGGGGTCGAGGAACGGCGCCATCGGGCTGATGAAGCAGAGCAGCCGCTTGTCGTAGTTCACCGACTCGTAGAGGTACTTCACGTACTCGCCGGTCTCGCGCACGGAGGCGGCGGTCTGGGTCGGGATGCCGGTCATGAAGTAGAGGTCGAAGCGCGAGCAACCGTTGCGCAGCGCGTCTTTGATCGTCTTCTCGACCTGGTCGATCGTGTAGTGGCTCTTGCCGAAGGCGGCGCGGACGCCGTCGTCGTGGCTCTCGACGCTGATCTCGACCGACCAGTCGTTCAGATGGCCGTCGAGGAACTCGTAGAACTCCTCGTGCGGCGGCTTGAAGAACTCGAAGCCGATGGGGTTCTTCATCTTGATGGCCTGCAGGCCCTTCACGAAGTCACGCGTGTAGGTGCGGCCGGCCTGGAGGAAGTCGTTCAGGACGAAGATCGGACCAGGAATGTACTTCTGGATGTGCTTGATGTCGCGCACGAGCAACTCGGGATCGCGGAATGCGACTTTGTCGCGGCCGAAGTGCTCGCGGAACGAGTACGCCGAGCCACCGCACGTGACGCAGTCGTGCGTGCATCCTCGGCAGATCAGAGAGGCGCAGACGGGATACTGCAGCCAGTCCTTGAACGGCACGAAGCCCATCATGTCGCGGTACCTGATGACGGCCTTCATGTTGTAGGAGTAGTCGAGCGAGATGGAGTTCATGTCGGCGGGGACCCACGACAGCGGGTTGATGGTGACGGCGCCCGTGGAGTCCTTCCACGTGAGATTGGGGATCTCCGTGAGGCTGCCGCCGCGCTTCACCGCATCGACCAGCTGGCGCATCGGCTCTTCGGTGGAGTCGCCGCGCATCACGTAGTCGACGGAGTCGTACTCGACGAGCTCCTCGTGGAAGTAGGTGGACGACAGCCCGCCGAAGACCACGGGAATATCGGGGTGCAGGCGCTTCACGATGCGGGCGACCTCGATCGACCCGTGGCAATGAGGCAGCCAGTGCAGGTCGATGCCGAAGATCTTGGCGTCGAGGCCGCGGATGTACGCCTCAACGTCGAAGCCCGGCTTGTTCAGCATGAGCACGGCGAGGTTGACGATACGCACGGTGATACCGTGGCGCTCGAGGTACTCGGCCATGGTCGTCAGACCAACCGGATACATCTCGAAGATCGGTGTCGAAGGCACCATGTCGGAGACGGGCCCGAACATGATGGAGCGCTCGCGGAAGTCATACACCGCGGGCGCGTGTAGAAGTACCAAGTCTACTTTGGGCATGGCTGCGCAAGGTCCTTTCGGGGTGCTATGCCGTTACCCGGTAACCCTGCGGCTTTCGCCGCGCCCCCCGCTCAGCGAAGCCGAGCGGAGCGACAGTATAGCATCCTGAACTTTCCTTGCGGGGTAACGGCGCACGCATTTCTTGAGTCCCTACCCTCTTCGCCGTTTGGGCCTAAACGCCTGCATGCGACGACACCGGACGCACCCGACGCGGCGTAACGCCCGAAGGCCGCCTAGCCCTGAGAACCAGCCATGTGGACTCGGCAAGCGAGCGATTTGATGTCGCAGGGAATTCTCACCTGTGTGACCAGCATGTCTTGTGGCGGATCCAGGGTCACGGCGGGAGTCAGCAGCATGACGGCGGTGACTCCGGCTGCATCCAGCGCATCCAGCACGCCATGGACGACAGCAGGCGAGCAAGCTACGAGAGCGGTGCAGGCTCCCAACCCACGGTCCAGCGAAGGCAGCTCATCGATGTGGCGTACAACGATGCCGTGAACCGTCTTGCCTGCGTCCTCCACCAACTCTGAGAAGAGTGCGACCGGTCGGACGCCATAGTCCTCGGGAGGGAACACCACCGAAAGCGCCTCGAGCATCTGTGCGGACCCGACCTGCACGATGGGGTAGTCGTCAGTCAGCCCCAGATAGTCTTGGATGGCGGAGAGAAGGGACTCGCTTCGATACCCGGCCCCCGGTCGACCGATGCTGCCGAGACACGAGAGGTCGCGGCGCACGGTCTCTTCGCTGACGTCCAGTTCCCTGGCGAGTCGGCCCGATGTGATCAGCTGAGGTCCCTCGGCACGATTCAGGTTTCCGAGATAGCAGTGGTAGAGCGACAGACGATAGATGGTCGCATCTGAGGCTTTCGGCTTCCCGGTCAATGGCACTCCCGTTCGAGGGTTTCGAGCCGGCGAACGCCGACCTGTCCATTCTACTGGGTAGTGCCCTTCACGTGGCAACGCGCACAGTACGTCGGGTCGTGGCAGTCGAGGCACGAACCGGCGCCGAGCGAGCGTACCGCCTCGGGGTGCTGGTCGAACCATGACTGGCTGGTGTCGTACTTGCGATCCAGCGACGTCTTGTGATGGCACTCGTCGCAGAATCGATCTGCGTCGCCGTGGCAGTTCGCGCAGGCCTGGGGATTCTTCTTGCCGTAGCTGCCGTGCGACTTCTTGAAGTTCGCAGGGTGGGGCATAGGCGCGCCGTGGCAGTCGTTGCAGAACTTCTCGGCGTGGCATGTGTAGCACTCGTTGATCGAGTCGACGGGAGGAAGTGACTCGCCGAGCTCACCGCCGTGCGTGTCCTCGGCGGATACCTCTACGAGCCCGCCAGCGGACTGCGTCTCGTCCTCGCTGGATTCCGCAGTCGCTTCAGCGACCTTCTCGGCAGCTTCCTTGCCGAGCTCGCCGTGTCCCGCCGGGAAGAAGTCGTCCTCAAGGTGGCTCGCCGGCTTGAGCTGGAAGTCCTTCGGATGACAAGTGATGCAGGTGCCCGGCGCTTTGAGCGACGCGACCTGCTTGTCCTGGGTGTGGCAGCGGAAACAGGCCGTCATCGACGCGAACTGCGCGTGAGGCTGGTTGGGCTCGTTGGTGCTGGGATCGGTGAGCGTGAG
>DATHUB010000082.1:0-6635 GCA_035462695.1 Coriobacteriia bacterium
ACCACGTACGCGACCTTCATCCTTCAGTCGGTGTGCGACAGCTACGATCTTGTAAGCGACGCGAATGGCCGTCGGTCGCTCCGCCTCTACAAGCGCGCGGAGAATGCCGATGCAGTCTAGCCGTCGCCCGGAGAAGCAATCGCGCAAGCTCTCTTGGGATAAAGAGTACACGCGCGAGCTCTTTCGCCGATATCGCCTCGAGGGCGATGAGGATGCGCGCGATGAGCTCATTACTATGTACCTGAACCTGGTCAAGTACTTGGCGAGCCGCTTCCGCAACCGCGGGGAGCCAGTCGACGACCTGGTGCAGGTGGGAACGATCGGTCTCATCAAAGCGATCGATCGCTTCGATATCGAGCGCCAGGTCGAGTTCACAACGTACGCTACGCCGACAATCGTAGGCGAGCTCAAGCGCTACTTCCGCGACAAGGGCTGGGCCATCAAGGTGCCTCGGCGTCTGCAGGAGTTGTCGTTCCGAGTGAACCAGGCCGTCGACGCACTGACTCAGAAGTATCAGCGCTCGCCGTCGATCGCGGAGATCGCGGCGTACCTTGAGGTCACTCCCGAAGAGGTCCTGGAGGCCATGGAGACGAGCGAGGCGTACAACTTCGTCTCACTGGAGAGCGACCGAGGCGGAGACGGCTCTGACTCGTTCTCGATCCTGGAGTACATCGGCAAGGACGACATGCTGATGGCCGTGGTGGATGACCGGACCACGCTACAGGCTGCATTCAAGGAGCTGACTCCGCAGGAGCAGAGAGTTCTGTACCTTCGCTTCTTCGAAGGGCTCACTCAGACCGAGATTGCCCGGCAACTCGACATATCGCAGATGCAAGTGTCGCGCCTGCTGCGGCGCACGCTGAAGGTGCTCCGAGAGAACATTGTGAAGGACTAGCGAGCTAGCGATGACAACGCGCGAGGCACGGCTTATTCGCTGGAAGACTGCCGCCTATGTGGCCTGGGCGATCATCGGCACCCTCATTCTGGTGGCGGCGGGAGGCTACGGGCTTCTGAGGATCGCGGGTGCTCTTGCCCCGTTCGTCGTGGCGTTCCTGTTTGTGTTCGCGCTGCAGTCGCCCGTCAATCGCCTTTCCGAGAGAGGCATGTCGAGGGGCGTGGCCGCCGCATGGTGCTTCGTGATCGGCTTCGTCGTCTTCTCACTGGCTATCGTCTTCATCGCGCCGCCTGTGGGTCGCCAGCTCGTAGAGTTCGCAAATGCGATTCCCGGGCTGCTGGACCAAGGGCGCGCATGGCTGCTGCAGGCGCAGGCCGAGGTAAACAACGTCATCATTCCGAACTGGCTCCGCGAGGCTGCGTTGTCGATCGCGCAGTCGCTGTCGGCAATCTTCGTGCGGCTCGGGAACGCCATTGCGACTGGCGTCCTTTCGGCAGGTTCGGGAATCGCTACGGTCATCTTCGACCTGTTCCTCGGCGTCGTGATCGCCTTCTGGACGCTCAAGGACTTGCCAAAGATACGTGAGGAGCTGCGTTCTCTGGCGGGAGAGAAGTACGAGGAAGACTTCGAGAACCTGCTATCGACGATCGGCCGAATGGTCGGTGGCTATCTCAAAGGACAGACCATCGCGTCACTCGTTACTGGTCTCATCGCCGGGATCGGCCTGGCGATCATCGGGGTGCCCTTCGCGTTCGTGCTCGGAATCATCACCTTCGTATTCAACTACGTGCCCTACATAGGACCGCTTGTGGCGGGAATCCTGGCGGGAACGATCGGCCTGTTCGTCAGTCCGCTCGTCGCGGTGGGTGCCGTCGCGATTGTCATCGCCGCGCAGAACGTGACCGACACCGTCGTCACCCCTCGCGTGATGTCAGACCAGGTCGACCTCCATCCGACGCTCGTGATATTCTCGCTGCTTATTGGCGGCGCTTTGTTCGGTTTCTGGGGCATGATCTTCGCCATCCCAATCGCGGCCACCGCCAAGGCGCTTTTCGTCTACTACTATGAGCGGCGAACAAGTCGACAACTGGCGACCGAGGACGGCGCCCTTTTCAAGGCGGCGCAGTGTGAGGACGGCTCTCCCGAGCCGTGCGACGAACCAGACGAGACGCCGGACGCCCCTGACGAGCGGACCGGCGCCTAGCAGGCAATAAGGAGCCTTTAGGTGAAGACCGCCGACATTCGCGAGTCGTTCCTATCCTTCTTCGAGTCCAAAGGCTGTCGCCGGTGGCCGAGCTCCTCGCTCATCCCCGACGACCCCTCTCTGCTGCTCACGACGGCAGGCATGGTCCAGTTCAAGCCGGTCTTTCTCGGCGCGAAAGATTTGGGTTTCACGCGCGCAACGACGGTGCAGAAATGCGTTCGGACGACCGACATCGATATCATCGGGACGACGGGCAGGCATCACAGCTTCTTCGAGATGCTCGGCAACTTCAGCTTTGGCGATTACTTCAAGTCCGAGGCGTGCGCATGGTCGTACGAATACTCGACGCGGGTGCTAGGACTCGACCCCGATCGCCTGTGGTTCTCGATATACGAGGACGATGACGAGGCCGAGGCGATCTGGATCAACGAGGTCGGTGTCCCGGCTGATCGCATCGTGCGGATGGGGGCGAAGGACAACTTCTGGAGCGCCGGGCCGACGGGTCCCTGCGGCCCTTGCTCGGAGCTCTACTACGATCAGGGTCCCGAAGTCGGCTGCGGTTCGGGTGAGTGCGCTCCCGGATGCGACTGCGATCGCTATCTCGAGTACTGGAACCTGGTGTTCATGCAGTACGACCGGCAGGAAGACGGGACGCTGCTTCCCTTGCCGAAGCAGAACATCGACACCGGTATGGGCCTCGAGCGCATCGCCGCGATCATGCAGGGAGTTCACTCCAACTTCGAGACCGACGAGGTGCGCTCCATAATCTCGCTTGCCGAGGAGATCACGGGAGCGACCTTCGGCGTGGCGGCGAAGACCGACACTTCACTGCGAATCCTTGCGGACCACGCGCGAGCACTGGCGTTCCTGATCGCTGACGGCATCCTTCCCTCGAATGAGGGTCGGGGATACGTTCTGCGACGGCTCCTGCGGCGCGCAGTACGGCATGGACGTCTGCTCGGGGTCGAGGACCTCTTCATGGATCGCCTTGTTGCCCACGTGATCGAACTGATGGGGACGGCGTACCCCGAGCTGATCGCGCACCGCGATCTCATCCACGGCATCGTGGGCAGCGAGGAGGAGCGCTTTGGCGCCACGCTTCGTACGGGCATGAGCTTCCTCGAGACGGAGCTCGCAGGGCTCGCCGAGAGCGGCGGCACCCTTGATGGGCGGATTGCGTTCGCCCTGCACGACACCTACGGCTTTCCCTTCGAGCTGACGGCCGAGATCGCCGCCGAGAAGGGCATTGCCGTGGATGCGGATGCCTTCGCGTCCGAGATGGAGGCGCAGCGCGAGCGCGCTAGGGCGCACGTCAAGGACGACTCCTGGAACACCTACGGTGGCGCCCTGTCTGAACTCGCCCGAACGGTCGGACCGACCGAGGTCCTCGGCTACGAGATCGATGAAACGGAAGCGACGGTCCTCGGGATCCTGGTTGACGGCAAGCCCGTCGACCAAGTCGGAGCAGGCGCTCGCTGTGAGATCGTTCTGAATCGCACGCCGTTCTACGGCGAGCAGGGCGGGCAGGTTGGCGATACCGGGGGACTCGAAAGCGCGGAGGGCGCGAAGATCGCCGTCGAGGACACGAAGATCCCGGAATCGGGCGTCTACATCCACGTCTCGGCGGTTGAACAGGGGACTCTGAGCGTGGGCGATACCGTCCATGCTGCGATCGACGTTATGCGTCGCGAACGAATCCGTCGCAACCACACTGCTACACACCTGCTGCACTGGGCCCTACGACTGGTGCTCGGCGAGCATGCCACCCAAGCGGGCTCTCTCGTGCGACCCGACAGGCTGCGGTTCGACTTCACCCACTTCGAGGGCCTCACGGCAGAGCAGCTCGATAAGATAGAGCGCCTCGTAAACCGACGGGTGTTCGAGAACCTTCCGGTGCGCTCATATGAGACTTCGCTGTCATCAGCCCGGGAGGCGGGGGTCACGGCCCTGTTCGGCGAGAAGTACGGCGAGTTCGTCCGCGTTCTCGAAGTCGGCACGATCAGTCGCGAACTGTGCGGTGGTACCCACGTGGCCCGGACGAGCGAGATCGGGTTCGTGAAGGTTCTCTCGGAGAGCAGTGTTGGTGCAAACCTCAGGCGCATCGAAGCGGTGACGAGCTTCGATGCCTACGAGCTGGTTCGCACCGAGGAGACTGAACTGACTCAAGCTGCCGATGCACTGCGCGTTCCTGCGCGCGACGTCGCCGAGAGGGCGGCCGCACTCGTCAAGAAGGTCAAGGAAATGGAGTCGGGTGCCCAGCGCATCGTCGACGTCGTCTCGGCGGACACCGTCGGGCAGCTGATGTCAGAAGTAGCGGACGTCGGATACAAGCTGGTCGTCGCGCGCATGGATCCCGTTCGTGCGGCGGGCATGCGCACCGCTTGGGACGTGCTGAGGGCCAGGGGCGCAAACGCGGTGGTGCTGGCAGCCACAGACCTCGAAAGCGGCAAAGCACTCCTCATGGCCGCGGGCGATGACATGGCGGTCAAGGCAGGATTCAATGCGGGAGCAGCAGTCAGAGAGATGGCGCCGCTGGTGTCCGGTCGTGGCGGCGGGAAGCCCCAGATGGCACAGGGCGGGGGCGAAGACGCTTCCGGGATCGAGGCGGCTCTGACGAAGGCGCGTGACTTGCTTAGTGCGTCATAGGAGCTGCGGCGCATGCGCGTACTCGCGCTGGACATAGGTGCCAAGCGCACCGGCGTCGCGATCTCGGACCCTTCGGCGAGGGTGGCGACGCCTCTCACCGTGCTCGACGCGCGACGTCTGCTCGGCGACGGGCAGGACCTCGCGCGTCTGCTCGAAGACTACGACGACGTGGAGCTGATCATTATCGGACTGCCCATGACGATGAGTGGAGAGCCGGGCCAGCAGGCCGAGCGGATTCGGGTTGCCGGCGACCGGATTGCGGCGCGCACGCGGCTGCCCGTGCACTACGTTGACGAACGTCTCTCCTCCGTCGAAGCCGAGCGGCGAATGGCGGAAGCGGGAGCTGACTCGCGTGCCCGCCGCGGCTCCGTGGACATGGTCGCGGCGTCGATCCTGTTACAGGCCTATCTGGACTCAAAGGGAACTTCACGATGAAGCATGAACGCCGCTCTGCCGGCTCACATATTCTGGCCGCCATTCTGCTGATTGCGGTGGTTCTAGCTGTTGCCGTGATTGTCACGGGTTACTTCACGCTGTTCCGACCTCAGGTTCAGGTTGCCGCCGGTCAGCCGGTCACGGTAGAGGTGGCCAAAGGCGCGGGAACGACTTCGATCGCGGAGCTGCTCGCCGAGCGCGGGGTCGTCAGCAACGCGAACAAGTTCAGGCTCGAGGTGAAGCGCGCGGAGGCCGACGGCAAGCTGCGCGCAGGTGTCTACGAGCTCGCTACCGGAATGCCGGATGACGTTGTCATCGAGAAGCTCCTCGCGGGTCCGGCAGTCGCGTATACGACCGTGACGATCCCTGAGGGCTGGCGAGTGAGCCAGATTGCCAGGCGCCTTGAAGACAAGGCTGGGATTCCGAGCGATGAGTTCGAGGAGCTTGCCCTCGGGGGAGCCGACCAGTTCTCAGACGAGCACCCGTACCTGAGAGATGCGTACAAGGGCTCGCTCGAGGGCTTCCTGTTCCCGAAGACCTACAGGCTACGAGAGGGCGCGACCGCAAGCGATGCAATCGAGATGATGCTCGACCAGTTCGACAAGGAGATCACCTCGGTCGATGTCGAAGCGGCCAAGAAGCGCGACCTTTCGCTGTCGGAGCTGGTGAACGTAGCCTCCATTATTGAAAGGGAGACGAAGCTCGCCAAAGAACGCCGTCTCGTATCTTCCGTCATCCGCAACCGATTGAAGATCGGCATGCGCCTCCAGATGTGTTCGACGGTCGTTTACGTGCTCGACAAGAACGAGCTGCGCCTGACCGAGGCCGAGACACGGACCGAGAGCCCGTACAACACCTATCTGCACACCGGTCTCCCTCCCGGACCCATCGCCAGCCCGGGCCTTGCGTCTCTCAAGGCGGCTGCCAAGCCTGCCGACACCGATTACATCTACTACGTGTTGACCGGCAAGGACGGCTCGCACACATTTGCAGCGAGCAACTCCGAGTTCTTGCGGGCCAAGCAGAAGTCGAAAGAGGTGTTTGGCGAGTGACAGAAGGGGCACCGGCCCAAGAGCCTGCCATTCTCATCGAGCACGCCCGCAAGGGGTATGCGAAGTCGGCCGGGCGGCGCGAGGCCGTGTCCGATGTTTCGCTCTCAGTGTCGCCGGGGGCGATTCACGGTCTTCTCGGTCCGAACGGAGCCGGGAAGACGACCACCCTGAAGATGCTGCTTGGGCTCGTGAAGCCGACTGGGGGAGCCTTCCGCATTCTCGGAGAAGACGCCCATGCACCGGGCGCGCGCGGCTCCCTCGGCTTCTTGCCGGAGCAACCGTACTTTCCTACACAGCTGACGGCGCAAGAGGCCCTTACGTTGTACGGCCGCTTGGCAGGTCTCACGTCTGCCGAGGTGCGTGAGCACGCGCCGGGATTGCTAGAGCGCGTAGGTCTGGAGGG
>DATHUB010000083.1:0-14321 GCA_035462695.1 Coriobacteriia bacterium
CGAGGATTCACGGGGTAGACTTCGCGCCCCGCCGAGCCGATCGCGTTGTCCATGATCGTCTTGCCGACCGAGGCTTCAGACTCAGACGCGCCGATGACGGCGATGGTCTTTGGGTCGAACATCCTCTGCATTGGGCAACACCTCCTTACCAAGGATTCCCATTTCCGCACGTACGACCCACTGTTGCTGCAGCGGGCGTGGAATTCGCGCTTACTGCCGAACACGAGAGGATTCCCGTTCTTCGCACTCTGGCACGGGTCGGTTGCGTAGCCGGGCGTGTAGACGGTTCGCCTTGCTCGGTTCATCGGAGCGCGTGGATGGGGAATGGCAGAATGTGACTGACGTTCTCTCCTGCTGATGTCAGTCAGTGTGTCGCCCATAGGCGGACCCGGAAGGCGGTGGCTCGGATGAGTCGGAGCGTACCGATTGCTGTACTCGCGGTTGTCTGCGTATTCCTGCTGGCCGCCGCAGGCTGCTCGACTGACTCGGTGGTGAGGCTGACGGATGCGGACAACGGTCGTGAGGTCCAAGTCGATCCGGGTGCAGAGATCACGGTCGAACTCGAGTCCAACAAGACCACGGGCTACTCGTGGAGCCTGGCCTCGGCCGGTCCGGTCACGCCCTCGAGTGAGCCGGAGTATCGTCAGGAACCGTCCGCAGGGGCGGTGGGCTCCGGGGGAACCGAACTGTTCAGCTTCAAAGCCAACGACAGCGGTGAGGGAGAGCTGAGAATCGAGTATCGCCGCCCCTGGGAGACTGACGTTCCGGCCGAGAAGACCTGGACGGTCGAAGTCCGGGTGAGATGACGGCTCGCGGGTGACGGCTGGCTAACGGCCCGCGGCTGAGCACGGGTTCGGCACCGGCCTCTGTTAGGGTGGAGTCCCTCCCCGCATCTCTTCCTTGGAGCAACGTGCCTTCAATCATCGAAGCATGGCGCGCCGGACTTATCCGGCGCGACAATCTCGCCTCGAACATCCTCGCGGGTGTCGTCGTGGGAATCGTCGCGCTGCCCCTCGCGATGGCGTTTGCGATAGCCTCTGGAGCCAAGCCGGAGCAGGGGTTGTACACCGCTCTGATCGCGGGTCTCCTGGTGACGTTGTTCGGAGGTACCCGCGTCCAGATCGCGGGACCGACGGGGGCATTCGCGGTTCTGCTCATCTCCGTGACCGGGGAGTACGGATTCGCCGGCCTGCAGGTGATAACTCTGCTGGCCGGAGGAATGCTCGTACTTCTCGGATTGACCCGACTCGGGGCCGTGATTCGCTTCATCCCCGAGTCCGTGGTCCTTGGATTCACAGCGGGCATCGCGATCGTGATCTGGATAGGCCAGTGGCAGAACTTCTTCGGCCTTCCGCCTGTCGATGGTGAGTCACTTCTTCAGAAGCTTCCGAACTTGCTGCAGACGTTGCCGCAGTTGCATCCTGCAACCACAGTCCTCGGCGTGCTGAGCCTGGCCGTGCTGATTCTTTGGCCGAGGATCCCGGTCCTCGGCAAGGTCCCCGCCCCGATGGCGGCGTTGGTCGGCGGGACCCTCGCCATGGTGATACTCCACCCCGCCGGTGTGGCGACAATCGGCTCGGTGTTCGGCGGGATTCCCCGCGGACTCCCGCCGTTCACGCCCCCGCATTTCGCGCTATCCACCGTCCCCGCGCTCTTGCAGCCGGCGATCGCGATCGCTTTGCTTGGAGCAATCGAATCACTGCTCTCGGCGACCGTCGCGGACGGAATGATCGGCACGAGGCACGACCCGAACCAGGAGCTGATCGGACAGGGGGTCGCCAACATGGGCGCCGCTCTCTTTGGTGGCTTCGCGGCGACGGGCGCCATCGCCCGAACGGCCACGAACGTTCGCCACGGCGGCACCACCCCGATTGCGGGCATCGCTCACGCCGCAACGGTCGCCATCGTCTTGGTAGCCCTCGCGCCGCTCGCGTTCCACGTTCCGCTCACCACTCTCGCGGCCGTCCTCTTCGTAGTTGCCTACAACATGAGCGACATGGGGCGCGTCATTCGCGTGGCGCGCAGGGGCCCTCGCTCAGACGCCACGGTCATGCTGGTGACGCTGGTCCTCGCGGTATTCGCCGACATCTCGATCGCAGTCGAGGTCGGGGTCATCCTGGCCCTGCTGAACTTCTTCCGCCGGATGATCGCCGTTGTCGACGTGCGCGTCCTCGGGGACGAGGAGCTGGAAGCTCGTCTCGCCGGCGCAGAGGCGACCGTCATCGTACCTGCCGGGGTTCTCGTGTACAGCGTCGAAGGGCCGTTCTTCTTCGGTGCTGCAGAGCAGTTCGAGTCGACACTCCTGCATAGCGGAACCGACCCCCGGGGCGTTGTCATCAAGCTGGTCCGCGTGCCCTTCATCGACCTGACCGGCCTCGAGGCCCTCAAGGACGTCGTCGAGTCGCTCGGCAGGCGGGGCATCGCGGTGGCACTCTGCGGCGCCACAGCGCCAGTGGCTGTGCGTCTCGCCGCCGCAGAAATCTCGGGAGTCGGCGGGCTTCCCGCAACAGCGACGCTTGCTGAAGCCCTGACGGCGCTTTCCGCGACAGACGCGTCGCCCGATTCGGCTGATCGCGCTTAGCCTAGGTTCTCGCTATCGGCGATTGCCGGAGTCCGCACCTCGATGCGGTCCCACGCGAGGGTGTCCTTCGGCTTCGGCCCCGGATTCTGAGCGGGATAGCCGACTGCGAGGATCGAGAGGACGCGCATGTTCTCGTCGAGGTCGAGTAGCTCGCGTACACGCTCCTCGGCGGATCGGCCGTCGGCGTCGGCCCGGCCTCTGATCTGAATCCAGCACGAGCCGAGTCCGAGTTCGGTGGCTGAGAGCTGTAGAACGGTCGCGGCGATCGAGCAGTCTTCGACCCAGCAGTCCGAGACACTCTCGTCAGCGCAGACGACGATGCCGAGAGGCGCTCCGGCGAGGAACTCCCCGAATGAGGCCTTGGCGCGAGAGAGCTCGCCGAGAAGACCGGGTTCGGTCACGAAGACGAAGCGCCACGGCTGCAAGTTGCGCGAAGAGGGCGATCTCAGCACGGCGTCCTGCAACTGCTCCACGAGTGCAGTGTCGATCCCTTGCGCGAGGTAGCGTCGAACGCTCCTCCGCTGCCTGACGGTCTCGAGCATGCCGGACTCCCTTAGTCGCCGAGAAGGGTGTGGCGGAACCGCTCCATCAACTCCTTGGTCACTGGTCCCACATGACCGTCGCCGATGCGGTGGTCGTCGAGCTGGACGACCGGTACGACGCCCCGCGTCGTCGACGTGAGGAAGGCCTCGTCGGCTCCGAGCACTTGTTCGAGCGTGATGCCGCCGAAGATGACGCCGTACCGGTCTCTCGCGAGGTCGAGCACAAGGGTGCCGATCGTCCCCCAGAGGACGTCCTCGTCGGGCGCGTAGATCTCATCTCCGCGAACCACGTAGAAGCTCGCGGTTGCCGCTTCGAGGACTTGGCCCGCGTCGTGGTAGAGCAGGTCGAACGCGCCCGCTTCCGCCGCCGCCTGCCGGTGTTGGAGCATCGTCAGATAGTTGGTCGTCTTTGCCTTTGGCACTTCACGTCGATGCTCGTGCATCAGCAGCTTGACGCCCCCGTCATAGACGGAGGCCGGTGGCTCGTGGAAGTCATGCGTGAGGATGAAGAAGGTGGGCGTCTCGGAGTTGAACGTCATGCCTTCGGGCGACGGACCACCGGTCAGCACGAGCCGCACCGTCGCCTCCTCATGACCGTTGCGCTCGAGCAGTTCGACGATCGCCGAGGAGATCTCCTCGTCGGTTGCCGGCACCTTCAGGCCGAGGTGATCCGCAGAGGCGCGTAGCCGCTGAAGGTGCTCCGCCAATAGGAACGGCTTGCCGTTGACCGTCCGAAGTAGGTCGAACACCGCGTAGCCGCGAAGCAGCCCGATATCGAACGGCGAGATAGCGGCTTCCTCGGCGGGGATGATTCGGCCGTTGAGGTAGACGTAGGTAGTTTTCATGCTGCCAGTTCTATCACAACAGCCGGCCCCCGCCGCGCCCCTCTTCTCTTTCTTCATCTTGGAGCTCCTCGAGAAATCCTGAGGCGATGATGCCCGCTGGCAGGGCGAAAAGACCGACGCCCAGCATTGCGATAGCCATGCCGAGAAGACGCCCGAACGGCGTGACCGGTGAGACCGCGAATTCGCCTGTCATCATCATCGTCGACCACCAAAGCGCTTCGGGGAGTGTTGAGAACGCCTCCGGTTGCGCTTCGTGCTCGGCGAAGTACATAAGTCCGGATATGAGTGTCAAGAGGATGCTGATCAAGAGGAGAGCGGAGACGAGTTCTCCGCGCTTCTTCCAGATGACGTCATCCAGCCGCACAAGCCCTTCCGAGTAGCGGCCGAGCTTGAGGACCCGCAGCAGCCGGAGGAGTCTGAAGACTCGAAGGAAGCGCAGATCGAGGCCGAGTACAGAGAAGAGGGATGGGGCGATCGAGATTAGGTCGATGAGCGTCATCGGACGCACCAGATAACGGAGCCGGCCGGCAACCGGGCGTGCGTAGCGAGGATCCTCCGTGCAAGCCCACACGCGCAGGCCCAGCTCTACCGAGATTATCGCCACCGAGATTATCTCGAAGGCAATGAGCCCCCTGGCGTACCGTTCGACGAACCATGGAATGGTGCTGAGCGCGACGGATATGAGGTTGAGGACGATGAAGACCGCGAGGAATGCTCGCAGCGTGTAGTACTCATCCTGTCCCTCGTCTGTTTCGAGCGCCTCGTATATTCGCCGCTTCAGCGAACCGTCCATGCAGGAGACACCCCCTGTTCTGGCATTTGTAGGTACCCAGGGTAGCCCTGCCGTGGGTATGAGCCGGAATTGATCCACCGAAAGGGAGGAGGCTTTCATGCCTACGCAACAGGAGATGCCGGACACCATCAAGCGCTCTCCGAAGAAGGCGCAGAAGATCTGGACCGAGGTCCACGACAACGCCGTGGAGACCTACGGAGAAGGCCGGCGAGCGCATCAGACTGCGTTCGCCGCTCTCAAGCACCAGTTCGAAAAGGTTGGCGACCACTGGGAGCCCAAGGATCACAAGGGACCTTCGGACCCGGGAGCCGCGAAGGGTGCGGGCCGGGGCAGGTACGAGACGTTCGGCGGTGTGGATGTGGTCGGTCATTCGAAAGAGGAGCTCTACGAGAGGGCCAAAGAGCTCGAAATCGAGGGACGCTCGCGCATGGACAAGGTGGAACTCGCCCGGGCGATTGCAAAGAAGCAGTAGCCGGCCAGACACGACCTTCACGTGAGTAAACGCGCAGAAGATGCCCGATGCAGCGGACGAGCCGAACCGTCATAATCGGCGGGTCAACGCTTCGTCGGGAGGAATACAAGCATGGCCGAGATCTTCACAATCCAGTCGCTCGTTGCGCTGGTCACGCTTACGATTCTCGAACTCGTCCTGGGCGTCGACAACATCATCTTCTTGGCGATCGTCACGGAGAACGTGCCGGACGACAAGAAGGACTTCGTACGTAAGCTCGGTCTGTCGCTCGCGCTGGTGGGCCGCATCGTCATGGTGCTCGGCATCTCGTGGCTGCTGCAGCTCGACTCCACGCTGTTCACGATCATGGGCCATGGCTTCAGTGCCGAGGACATGATTCTCATTGCCGGTGGAATCTTCCTCACCTATAAGGCGGTCACCGAGATCTACAAGGAGACCGAGCTCAAGGAGGAGGAGCACACTGCCGAGAAGTCCGCGGCAGACGTGGGAAAGGGAGCGCTCGCCGGCGTTATCGCCCAGATCGTTGTCGTCGACTTGGTGTTCGCCATCGACTCCGTCCTGACGGCGGTCGGCCTCACTCAGCAGTACGTCCTCATCATTATCGCCATGACGATCGCGATTCTCGCGATGATGTTCTTCGCCAAGCCGCTGTCCGACTTCATCCACGAGCACCCTTCGCTCAAGATGCTCGCGCTCTCGTTCCTCGTGCTGATCGGCGTGCTGCTTCTCGCTGACGGCTTCGGCGAGGAGATCGATCGCAACTACGTGTACGCGGCGATTCTGTTCTCGCTGGGCGTCGAAGCTCTCAACTTCCGACGCACGGCCAATCTTCAGCGACAGAAGAGGCTGCAGGGTCCGACAGGCGTCTAGCTGAGTCGCAGCGCGCCGTTGTACCTGCCCGCGGTTTGGGCTGGCCTAAGACGCCGCCTTCACTTTGTTCGCCGTCGTGACGAGGGCTTCGATGACGGCGCGGATGGTGGGCGACGCGCCGGATCCTCGCCGTACGGCCGCGAAGATGCGCCTGCCCATGTGCGGCTTTGCGAGCGGCCTGACGACGACATCGAGATTCCGCAGGTCGGTCATCGCCGGGACGATGCCCACGCCGAGGCCTGCTTCGACCGCCGATCCGATCACGCCGAAGTAGTTGCTTTCCAAAACGATCCTGGGCTCGAACCCGGCAGCGTGAGCGGCGCGTGAGATCGCTTTGCGGCTCGAGGTAGTCTCGCGGGCGACGCACCAGCGCTCGTCGGCCAGGTCGCTGAGACGTACCCGGCTCGACGCCAGGCGGTGTCCGTGCGGCAGTAAGACGACCGCCGGTTCGCGCAGCAGATCGATGCGTTCGATGCCTGGGTCGTCCGGGAAGGGCACGAAGTCCCACTCGTGTGACAGGGCCACGTCGAGCTGTCCCGCCTTCAGCGCCGGGACCGACAGGGTCGGTTCCATTTCGCTCGTGATCACATCCAGCTTGGGGTGTTGGTTACGCAGAGCGACGAGGGCCGGAACGGTTATCCCTCCGGCCGCCGTCTGGAACACTGAGAGGCGCACCGTGCCGCTCACCTCGGCCTCGAACGACGCGACCGCAGCGAGCGCCGTCTCGCAGTCGGCGAGGATCTTCTCGGCGTGGTTCACGAGAAGCAGGCCGGCGTCGGTGAGTCTCACCGAGCGAGCGGATCGCTCGAGAAGCGGGACCCCCACCTCCTGCTCCAAGACCACGAGCTGATGGGAGACGGCAGGCGGCGTGAGGTAGACGGCCTCGGCCACTGCCGCGATCGTTCCTCGCTCGGCGAGTTCTCGCAGCAGTCTGAGGCGTCCTGTGTTGAGAACCTCGCTCATGTCACCTGCCCGTTCCGTGAGAGAAACAAATACTAATGCTCATACAAGAATAGAACAAATGTACATGATGCTCATATGTGGGGAGGATGGGGGTGTAGGGCACGACGACGGGCGAAGGCTGGGAGCAGTGATTAGGTGATTCTTCTTCTCGCGAAAGTGTTGATCGCGCCACTTCTGTTGTTGGCGTCCACCTTCGTCGCGCACCGGTGGGGAGGCGCCGCCGGCGGTTGGCTTCTGGGACTACCGCTCATGTCAGGACCGGTGTCGGTGCTGCTCTTCGTGGAGCACGGGACGGGATTTGCCCGGGTCGCAGCGCGAGGCGGACTGCTGGGCGTCGTTGCTACCGGCATTTTCTGTGTCTGCTACGCGGTCATGGCTTCACGCGAGAACTGGTGGCGCTCCCTGCTCGTTGCCTACTCATGCTGTCTCGGTATCGTCTGGCTTCTCGCCCAGGTCCATCTCAGTTTCGATGCCTCACTCGTCTTCGCCCTGACTGCCCTGGTCCTGCTCGCGTGGCTCATCGGGTCGCCGGAGCACAACCGGGAGATGGCCACTCCGCCGCCGGCCAGCCTGGCCTTCCGCATGCTCATCTCAAGCGCCGGAGTCTTCCTTATCACGACGAGCGCCGTCTTCCTCGGCGCCCAGGTCGCCGGACTGCTGGCCCCGCTTCCCGTGGTCGCGGCAGCGATGGCTTCTTCGACGCATCGCCGGGGAGAGGAAGAGGCGGCTCACGGCCTGCTTCGCGGAACCTTGTTGGGCGCCTGGGGCGGCGCCGGCTTCTTCGCGGTGATCGGCATCGCACTCGGCCAGCTGACACCATTCGCTGCCTACGCCGCTGCGACAGGGGCTGCCGTGGCTGCCGGCGGAATCGCGATCCGCTTCAGGCTCGCACGCGCCTGACGCTCTACTCGGGAATCCTCTCAGGGACCATCAACACAGATGGAGCTGCACCGTCTACTCTCCTGCTGCCGCCTATGGGAAGATGAGTGCATAGACTTCGACCAGTTCTGTATCTTCACGAAGGGGTTCTCATGATCAAGGTCGCTGTATGGGGCACCGGCATGATGGGGCAGGGTCTTCTCGGCTTCATCTTGGATCGTCCGAAGGACGTCGAGCTCGTCGGAGCCATCGTCACCAATCCCGCCAAGGAAGGCGTCACCGTCGGCGAGCTGCTCGGCCGCGATTGCGCCGTGAAGATGACCACCGACTTCGCATCAGTCATCGCCGAGAAGCCCGATGTCGTCTGCATCTGCACCCAGAGCTTCCTGCACGAGATCACCGAACAGGTCGAGCCGTGCGTTCGCGCCGGTATCGACGTCATCTGTATCGCCGAGACCCTCGCATATCCGTGGGCGAGCGACCCGGCGTGGGCCGAACGGTTCGACGCGCTCGCCAAGGAGCACAACGTCTCGATCCTCGGCACCGGAATCAACCCGGGCTTCATCCTCGATGCCCTCATCGTCATGTGGACCTCGATCAACCTGCGTGTCGACCGCATCGAGGCTCAGCGCGTGAACGATCTCTCGCCGTTCGGCCCGACCGTGATGAAGACGCAAGGCGTCGGAACGACGGTCGAGGAGTTCGAGCGCGGCGTTGCCGACGGGACGATCGTCGGCCACATTGGCTTCCCGGAGTCGATTCACCTCATCGGCAAGGCGCTCGGCTGGAAGATCGACCGCGTCGAGGAAACGCGCGAGCCGATCGTCACGAGCATCGAGCGCTCGACGCCGCACATCACGGTGAAGGCCGGAGACGTCGCCGGCTGCAAGCAGATCGGCCGGGGATACGTGAACGGCGAGCTCAAGATCGAGCTCGTCCACCCGCAGCAGATCCACCCCGAGATGGAGGGCGTGAACACTGGCGACTACATTCGCGTGATCGGCGACCCCGAGGTCAACATGGCCACGAGCCCCGAGATTCCCGGCGGCAAGGGCACCTACGCGAGCACCGGCAACTACATCCCGCTGATCAAGGCCGCCCCCGCCGGCATCGTCACCGTCGTCGACCTGCCGATTCCGCGCTTCTGGGCGCCTACCGCATAGGGTGAGTGAGAGCTGGAGAGCACGAATCGCTGCAAGGCCGGCGACTGGGTAGAGGTCGAGCGCGTGTTGCTCGAGCCGTCCGATCGTTCGCCGAACCTTCCCCCTGAGACGGCCGACAAGCCCCTCATGGTGTGGGTCAAGGGTTTCGCGCAGGCTGACGCTGGTCCTGGTGACGAGGTGACCGTCGAGACGATGACGGGTCGGCTCGTGACCGGCCGGCTCTCCGCAGTCAACCCAGGCTACTTCCACACCTTCGGGCAACCGATTCCGGAGCTGGTCAGGGTTGGCCGGGACCTACGGGTCCGGCTCGCCGAGTGGCGCGCCCGTGACTCTGCCGAGGCAGGTGGAGCACGATGAGCGGGCGTTTCGACGAGCTGATGGCACGGCGCGGCGAGATCATGAAACGCGCCCTCGGCATGGACTACGCGGCGTTCGAGCAGTCCCCGATAGCCTTCGACTATGAAGGCATGATGACGGCGCACGGCTACTCTCTCGACCAGATCGCGGCGATTCAGACGAAGGCCGGCGTGGGCAACACCCCGCTGCTGGAGCTGCGCAACATGACCGACCTCGTGCGCTCGTACTCGGCGCCCGGGCACGGCGCTCGTATCTTCGTGAAGGACGAGGCCGCCAATATGGCCGGCTCGTTCAAGGACCGGCGCGCGAGCATGAGCATCCACGTGGCCAAGGAGAAGAGCTACGCCGGGGTCGTCTCGGCGACTTCCGGGAACTACGGTGCGGCCGTGGCGAGTCAGGCCGCACGGTACGGACTCAACTGCATCATCGTCCAAGAGACGTTCGACTCCCGGCATGTGGGGCAGCCCGAGATCATCGAGAAGAGCCGCATCTGCGAGGCCTTCGGAGCCGAAGTGGTGCAGCTTACTGTAGGGCCGGAGCTCTTCAGCCACATGCTCGAGCTGCTCGACGAGACCGGATACTTCGCGGCTTCTCTGTACTCGAGCTTCGGTGTCAGCGGAATCGAGACGCTCGGCGCCGAGGTTGCACGCGAGATGACCGAGCTCACCGGAGCGCCTCCTACTCACTGCGTCATCACGCACGCAGGAGGCGGCAACACGACGGGCACGGCCCGCGGGCTGAAGCGCGCGGGGGCCACCGAGACCGAGATCGTGAGCGCGTCGGTCGACCTCTCGGGGCTCCACATGGCGAGCGACGCCGACTTCAACCGCAAGAGCTTCACGACGGGGCACACCGGCTTCGGCGTACCCTTCGCGACATGGCCCGACCGGGCGGACGTGCCTCGCAACGCGGCTCGTTCGCTGCGCTACATGGACCGCTATCTCACGGTGACGCAGGGCGAGGTCTTCTACGTCACCGAGGCGCTCGCCAAGCTCGAAGGGCTTGAGCGCGGTCCCGCGGGTAGCACGGCGATGGCGGCCGCGATGTCGCTCGCGCGCGACCTGCCGAGCGATGCCACCGTCGTCGTACAGGAGACCGAGTACACGGGCGCCGGCAAGCATCACTGGGCGCAGCTCAACTTCGCGCGCGAGAATGGCGTGGAGGTACGTGCCGGCGATCCGGCCGAGAGCGTCCCGGGCGAGGCGATCGTGATTCCCGAGCGCCCCGAGCAGATTCGGGCAAAGGACTTCGACATGGGCAAGATGCGTCGAAGCTATGTCCGCAACGCGCTTTCGCACGCGGCCGAAGGATACGTCCCCACGGGCGACGACATTGAGTTCCTCGCGGAGGACACCAACAGCGCCCCCGCGTTCGTAGAAGAGACTATCGCGCAACTCAGGAAGGCATAAGAGCATGGTCCGGGAAGACACGTTCGAACACGCGCATCAGTACCTTAGCGGCCTGACCGACGAAGAACTGAAAGTGCGCTTCTGGGCGCTAACCCAGGAGATCGTCGACCCTCTCGTCGAGCTTGCCCGAGCGCATACGTCGCCGTCGATCGAGCGCAGTGTCCTCATGCGTATGGGCATCGACACGCCCACCTGCGTTGCCGTGGTGGGCGAGTGCGATTCGCGGGGCCTTCTCGGCCATGGGGCCGGACACGTCGTACTGGTCGTCATGCAGGCCCTCGATTTCGACGCGCCGTCCGCCGCAGCCAAGCTCGCCAACGGTGACGCGGACGCGTGGGCGGTAGTGGAAGCGAAGTGGGGGAGCACGCGATGAGCGAGCTTCTTCCGCCGCTGAAGCCTGAGCAGAAGCTCGATGTCGCCGCGCTGCTCGACGGGATCGAGAACTACCACCCGCGCCGTAACGGCTGGACGTGGCGCAAGCTCGTGCCCGACCAGAAGCTGTACGAGTTCTGCTACCGCGAGACTTCCACGGGAGTGAAGAACGGCATTCCGCTGCCGGCCGCTCACTACTTCGAGAACATCGACCCGCAGCCGGACTGTGTTGTCACGACCGAGATCGCCTCCGGGCGCCTCGAGGACGATATCCGCCGCATGCGCATGGCGGCCTGGCACGGAGCCGACCACATCATGGTCATTCGAACTGCCGGGCAAAGCCACATCGACGGGCTGCTTGAGGGCACGCCTGAAGGAGTGGGCGGCATCGCTGTCACGCGCAAGCAGTGCCGGGTGACTCGGCGTGCACTGGACCTGATCGAAGACGAAGTCGGTCGGCCGATCAACTATCACAGCTACGTCTCGGGTGTGGCCGGTCCCGAGATCGCGGTCATGTTCGCCGAGGAAGGCGTGAACGGCGCGCACCAGGACCCGCAGTACAACGTGCTCTACCGAAACATCAATATGCACCGGAGTTTCGTGGATGCGGCGGTAGCCAAGCGAATCATGCGCTCGGTCCGCATGCTCCAGATTGACGGCGCGCACAATGCGAACGCCACATCGATCAAAGCGTGGAAGGTGATGCCGGAGCTGCTCGTTCAGCACGCCATCAACTGCGCGTTCAGCGTCTCGATCGGCATGCCGAAGGAAGACATCGCGCTCTCGACCGTCCCGCCTGACGCCGCGCCCGCCCCGGCTATGCGCATGGACCTGCCGTACGCCGTGGCGCTGCGCGACCTCTTCGGCGAGTACAAGATGCGCGCGCAGCAGAACACGCGCTACATGGAGTCCGACTCGCGCGATGCGACCGTGAGCCATGTGATGAACCTCATGATCTCGAGGCTAACGAGTGCCGACATTCAGTCGACTATCACGCCCGATGAAGGCCGCAACGTCCCCTGGCACTACAACAACATCGCCGCCATCGACACAGCGAAGCAGTCGCTCGTGGGCATGGACGGCATGCGCGAAATGGTGAAGATCGACCGGGAGAACGCCGAGCTGCGCAACCGGATCCGCGAGCTCAAGGAGCGCGCGGTGCTCTTCCTCGAGGCGATGATCGCCGATGGCGGATACTTCGCCAGCGTCGAGGAGGCCTACTTCGTTGACTCGGGGGAGTACCCGGAGACACACGATGACGGCATACGGCGCACGATGGACGGCGGCGTCGGAGTGGGCACGATCGTCCCTCGCGCAGACGACTACATAGCTCCGGTCTGCCACCACTTTGGGGAGAACCACCTGCCGAGAAGCGTGGAGAAGCCCTGCCATGCAATCGGTGGCTGCACGCTGTGCGACCGCGACAAGATCCCCTTCATCGACGAACTCGATCCCGAGGACAACGTCAACGTTCGGCTCGCCGCCACCGCTGAACTCCGCGAGCGCGACCTCGTGAAGCCGGAGGTCGAGTGGGCCGGCGACGGCGTCGTTGTCGTGACCATGTTTCTGCCGGCTGGTGAGCGCGTTGCCGAGGCTGCGGCCCTCGTCCTCGGCAAGTCGATGAACCTGACCGACTGCGAGGTCGTCCATAAGCGCGTCATGCACCCTGCCGAAGGGACCCTCATCGAGCTGAAGGGCCGCCTCGACGTCGCCGTCGACCCTGCGACGCTCGTGATCCCCGAGCCGCCCGAGGTCATCTCAGACGAAGAGATTCGCGACTTCGTGCACGAGCGCAACCTCAAGGTGGTTGCAGCCACCGTCGGGCAGGACGAGCACTCGGTGGGAATGCGCGAGATCATCGACATCAAGCATGGCGGACTCGAGAAGTGGGGCTTCGCTGCCGAGTATCTCGGCACGTCGGTCCCGATCGAGAAGGTGCTCGACGCCGCGATAGAGCATGCGGCCCAGGCGGTGCTCATCTCGACGATCATCACCCACAACGACATGCACCGCGACGCGATGCAGAAGCTCGCCGACCTCGCTGCCGAGAAGGGCGTGCGAGACAAGCTGCTGCTCATCGCCGGTGGCACGCAGGTCACCGACAAGCTGGCCTGCGAATGGGGAATGGACGCCGGCTTCGGCCGGAAGACGAAGGGCATCGACGTGGCATCGTTCATCGTGAAGACGATGCGTGAACGCGGGATGTAGTCTATCCATATGCCTGAGCCCCGCCTCATCGATGTGCTGGTCGCCGAGATCGGCTCAACAACGACGGTCGTTTCCGCATTCGACGGACTCGCCGAGTGGCCCGAGTCCCGGCCGCGGCTGCTCGGCCAAGGGGTAGCTCCGACCTCAGTGGCAGAGGGCGACGTCGGTATCGGCGTGGACGCCGCGCGGGCCGAGCTCGAAGCTGAACTCGGCCCCTTGGCACCCCGTCGCACACTGGCGACCTCATCGGCCGCCGGCGGCCTTCGCATGACTGTGCACGGCCTGACACAGAAGATGACCGCGATGGCCGCGCGCGAAGCCGCACTCGGCGCGGGGGGCGTCGTCGAGTACCTCACGACGGGCCGTCTCCGAGACTCCGACCTGCGGCGGATCGACGAGATTCGACCGAACCTCATCCTGCTGGCCGGTGGCGTCGAGGGTGGCGACTGCGACACGGTGCTCTTCAACGCCGAGCGCCTCGGCGGGCTGCACAGTCGACCGATCGTCGTGTACGGCGGAAACTCGGCAGTCTGTGCGGACGCGCAGCTGCTGCTTGAGGACGCCGGCTTCCCTGTTCGCGTCACGCGCAACGTCTATCCGAGCATCGATCAGCTGGACATCGTCCCCGCGCGCCACGTCATCCACGACGCGTTCGAGGAGCACATCATCCACGCCCCGGGCATGAGTCGCATTGGCGAGATAGTGAGCGGGCGCATCCTTCCGACGCCGGGGGCCGTCCTGCTGGCCGCCGAGAAGCTCGCAGAGACGATCGGCGATCTCATCGTGGTCGACGTTGGCGGGGCGACCACCGATGTCCACTCGATCACGGACGGCAGCATCGAGATAGCGCCTTTGCTCACCGAGCCT
>DATHUB010000084.1:0-3384 GCA_035462695.1 Coriobacteriia bacterium
CGCGGACAGATAGCGCGAGAGAAATCCGGTGTCGAGCCTGACCAGCACGAGAATCGGTTCGCCCTTGCGGTTGAATGCCGTGCGCGTCATCCACAACTGCATCGGTTCGCCGTCATCGGCCGGGATGGTCAGGAATCCCGCACGGCCGGCGAGCGCGCTGAGGAACGCAGGCAGCTGTCTGACCCGATCGACATCGGCATTCGCCGGAACCCTCACCAAGAGACGTCCGGCGCGATCGGCGACGACTATTTGGAGTATCGACCCCTTTGCCTCGATGAAGGAGGCCGTGAGCCGTTCCTCGAGGACCGACTGCTTCTGACTCCTGCCCGCCGCCTGCTCGATGAGCGCGGAAATGGACCGCAAGTGGCTCTCGACACCGTCCTCGACGGACTGGATCGCCCTGAGGTCACGATTTCGAGCGGCTTCGGCGGAGAGGCGGGAGACCGAAATGCTGGCAACAACAAGCGCGGCGCCGATGGTAACAGCGCCTACCGCGAGGGTAAGGCGGACGATTCTGGCGGCAAGCATGCCGCGCGTGCGCTTCGGCGTCACAGCAGGCCCTCCACCCGTCGATTTCCCCGGAACGCTACCGTTCCCATCGTACTCCAAGGCGGGGTGATCGATGGTGAGCGCGCGTTAGATGGTGAAGAACGGGAACGTGCGCGTCAGCCAGCCGCCGAGAACGCTCATGCGGCCGCTGAACACGAGGACCCCGAGCGCGATGAGAATCCCGCCTGCGACACGGTTGAGAACCAGAGAATGCCGGCTGATCCACCCCAGCAAAGGCGTCATTCGACCGAAGAGGACGCCGACAAGAATGAAGGGCGCTCCAAGACCGAGTGAGTACGCGAGTAGAAGGAGAGCACCTGTCCCGGCACTGGAACTGGCCCCAGCGAGCGCAAGGATCGACGCCAGGATCGGCCCGACGCAAGGGGTCCAACCAGCCGCGAATGCCATGCCCATGACGAGCGCCGCTCCGCGTCCGAAACGCTTGGTCTTTGCGAGATCGAGACGGGCCTCGCCGTAGAGCCAGGGAACCCTGATGATTCCGAGCATGAGTATCCCGAACGCCACGAGGGCAAGTCCGCCGATCTTCTCCATCGCTTCTCGGTAGTCCGCGAGGGACTGGCCGATCACTGACGCGGTCGCACCGAAGGAGACGAACACGATAGAGAATCCCGCGACGAAGAGTAGCGAGGGAATCAGTACTTCGCTTAGCGGTCTTTCGCGTTTGGAGAGCTCGGCGATAGTGAGGCCCGTCATGAACGACAGGTAGCCCGGGATTATCGGCAGAACGCAGGGAGACAGGAACGAGAGCATGCCGGCGCCGAACGCCGCGAGAAAACCGATGTTATCCGCCATACCATCTCCACCCGACGCCCGTTCGGCCCGCACTGCTCGATGGGTCAGAGTATACCCGTAGGGGTATCCGAGAGCAAGCTTACTCGGCGAGAAGTAGCCCCGTTGCGACTCCGTGCGCGCACGAGAAAGGGTACACCCCGCGACTCAGCGCAGGCAGACGGACGACGACTTCGTCTCTATCCAGGTCAGCGAAGATGCGGAGGCTTTCGAAACGGACCGCGGTCGTGCAGCCACTCCCCTTGCTGAACACGATCTGAACAGGCACCCCGGCCCGCACCGAAATCTGGTTCGGGGAGAACGCGCCTTGTGATGCATCGATGAACACGGTCTGGGCTGCGGGAACGGCGGCCGCTCGGTTCGATGCCGCAACAGGAACGGCGCTGCCGGAGTTCGCAGATAACGGCATGACGGCGATGTCGCGGGGCAGGTAGCCTTCCGCCGGTCGTCCGATGTGTGAGCTGTAGCCGATGACCGCCAAGACGAAGACCGCCGTCACTGCCGCTACAGCGAAGTACGTGAGCGGCCCCGGGGTCGCGATTCCATCACGTATGAGGCGGCCGGGAGTCATTCCCTAACCGGCGACTTCTGCTTCGTAGCCGACGCTGCGAATCGCATCGATGATCTGGTCAAGAGTGACCACGCCGTCGTCGTATGTGACGACCGACTGACCCGTGGCGTGGTCTGTCTTGGACTCCACGACGCCCTCGATATCTCCGAGGGTCATGTCGACGAGCATGGCGCACGAGCTGCAGTGCATTCCGCTGGTCGCAAGGGTGGTTGTTGTCTGTGGCATCGAGGAAGTCCTCCGTTTTCGTCTGGCTGCTGGCAGCCGCGTAGAAAGGTGCGAGAGCTGTGCCAAACACGCCGCGGCAGGACTTTCCTGAAGATGCGTGAAGAATCAGGGCTTCGTGCTGGCCGTGCCGTTCTCGGAAAGACGCGCTCCGCAATGCGGACATAGGCGCCATTCTCCGAGGACTGTGCCCCCGCACTGAGAGCATTTGCACGAACTCGGATGCATCGCGCTGTGGGCGGGAGCGTCCTCACCGGCGAGAAGAGCGAGCGCAACCAATCCGATGACTCCACCGGCCACGATCGGGATGATCCACCCGTAACTCGTGGCCGCGGTCGTGTGAATGAAGCCCTGGCCCGCGTTGGCCAAGTCGATGAAGGCCAGAAGTCCAAGCGCCACAGCAACACCAGCCAGTGAGGCTGCCGCCAAGCGTATAAGGTGACTTCTGGGCACGAGTTACCGTTTCGGGAGAGGGAGTGCTACGTCCACACAAAATGCAAGCGATGTGCCAGCGGTCAGAGTCCCAGTCGCTGCATTCTCGCTTCAAGGGTCTTGGCGGTCAGACCAAGGAGCTTGGCGGCCTTCGGCACGCTCCCTCCCGTGCGGTCGATGGCCTGCCGAATCAGGTCCAGTTCGACCTCCTCCAGATTGACTCCGTCTTCGGGCATACGGAATCGCGATCCCGACCTGTCCCCTATTCCAAGACCGCTCTTGATCTCGGACGGGAGCTCGTCGAGGCCGATCTCATCGCTGTGCGACAGAATCACGATCCGCTCGATCGTGTTCTCCAGCTCCCGGATGTTGCCCGGCCACTGGTACTCGGCGAGTGCCTTCATCGCTTCGCTTGAGAGGCGTTTGCTGCCGGCGTTGTACTTGTCGAGGAAGTGGGCGACCAGAAGTGGGACGTCCGACGGCCTCTGCCTGAGTGGCGGCAACGTGACAGGCACGACATTCAGCCGATAGAAGAGATCCTCTCGGAAGGTCCCGTCGGCGATAAGCTGCTGGAGGTCTCTGTTGGTCGCCGCGACGACTCGTACGTCGACATCGATCGATCGGGTACCTCCCAGACGCTCGAACTGACGCTCCTGGAGGACTCTCAGAAGCTTGATCTGCGTAGCCATCGAGATGTCGCCGATCTCGTCCAGGAACAGAGTGCCGCCGTTTGCCATCTCGAATCGGCCCGGCTTGGCATTGACGGCGCCGGTGAACGCGCCCTTTTCGTAGCCGAACAG